>NZ_JBZAYE010000132.1:0-14647 GCF_058244205.1 Variovorax sp. 20P10.2.4 | reverse complement strand
ACCATGCGCCGCAGCATCCAGCCCCAGGTCGGCGCCAGCGCGGCGAACTGCAGGGCCAGCCAGGCGGCGGCCGGGAATCGGTCGATGCGGATGCCCCAATCCACGATGCGTGGATGGCGGTGGGCAAGCGTTGCCAGGGACATGAGGTCGTGCTCCCGCATCAGGCCGTGAAACGGCGTGCATCGTGGCGGCGCGCGCGGCGGCGCAGCATCGCCAGCACCGACAGCACGACCGCGATGGCGCCCAGCGTCTCGGGCTCGGGCGTGCTCGGCACCTCGGCGCCGAGCGCGCCGCCGTCCACGGCGGTATCGCTGACGCCCTGCGGCATCGGCAGCGGCTGGTTCACGCTCGCGCTGTCCTGCGGCGCGGCATTGCGCACCACCTTGTCGACCGCGATGAAGCTGGTGTACTGGGTCAGCAGGCCGTACTTGAGGCCGAGCTCGGTGATGCGGTCCTTGAAGGCCGCGCTGCCTTCGAGCGCTTCCTGGTCGCTCAGGCTCTGGATGCGATGGCGCGCCCACAGCGTGCGCAGCGCGGCCGTGTCCTGGCGCGTGCGCGCATCGATGCGCACTTCCCGGCGGTACGGGCCTTCGGCGCCCTGGCCCTCGACGATCACGCGCCCGCGCGCTTCGCCGCGCCACTTGCCGAACACGATCACCGGCCGTTCGCCCAGCACGTCGGGCAGCGCCTGCGGTTCCACGTCGTACACGTCGAGCCCGCCGAAGGTGGCCTTGACGCTGGTCAGCACCGGCGACTCGACCATGCGGCGAAAGCGCGCGGCCTGTTCGGGCGCCTGCGCTGGGTCGGTGATGATGAAGGGCTCGCCCATGCCGGCGCGCGCGATGCCTTCCATCAGGCTGCGGTTGACCGAGGAGCCGATGCCGAAGGCGAACACGTTGGCCTTCGACAGGTTGTTGCGCACCAGCTCGAAGGCCTCGCGCTCGACCGTCACGTAGCCGTCGGTCACCACCACCACGGTGCGCGAGACCTTCTCGTCCTTCGGCTCGGCATACACGCGCTTGAGTGCCGGGATCAGCTCGGTGCTGCCGCCGCCCTCGAAGTTCTTGATGGTGGCCAGCGCCTGTTCGATGTTGGCGCGGGTCGCGGGCACCGAGGCCGGCGACAGCATCTTGTTGCTGCCCGAGAACAGCAGCACGTTGAAGGTGTCGCTGGGGCGCAGGCCGCCGATCAGGCGCTCGAGCACCACCTTCGCTGTATCGAGCGGAAAGCCGTGCATCGAGCCCGAGATGTCGACCAGGAAGATGTAGTCGCGCGGCGAGATGGCGCTGGCGGCCACGGCCTTGGGCGGCTCGACCATCGCGAGGAAGAAGTTCTCGGCGTTCTCGCCCTGGCCCTTGTAGAGCATCAGGCCCGACTCGATCTTCTCGCCCGCGAGGCGGTAGTCGAGCACGAAGTCGCGGTTGTCGGCCGGGCGGCCGTCGGCGGCCAGCACGATGTCGGCATGGCGGTCCTCGTCGCTCTTCTTCACGTCGATCGCGTGCGTCGCCGAGCGGATCTCCTTCAGGCCCATCGGCGTGTCGATGCTGGCCTTGAGCCGAAAGGTGGTGCCGGCCGCGACGCCCGCGCGCAGCGTCGGCTGGCCGACCCAGGGCGCCTGCGCGTTCGAGGACTGCGGGCTGTTGTAGCGCGGGCCCACCACGGTGGGGAACACGAATGCGTAGTTGCCCGACTGCGGCACCAGCAGCTCGCTGTAGCGCAGCTCCACCTTCACGTCGTCGCCCGGCAGGATGTTGGCCACGTTCATCTGGAACACGTTCGGCAGGTGCTGCTCGAGCAGCGCGGCGGTCTTGCCCTCGCGCTTGGCGGTGTCGTATTCGATCTTCGCCTGCTGCTTCTCGCGGATCTGCGCGGTGATCAGGCGGTCGCCCAGGCGCACGTTGAGGCCGCTCACGGCCGCCTGGGTCGAGCCCGGGAACACGTACTTGGCCTCGATGGGCCGCTGGCCCTCGTTGCGATAAGTCTGGGTCACCGTCACGTCGGCGATCACGCCCGAGATCTTCACCGAGACCTCGGTGCCCTTGAGCGGCAGCCGGTCGATCGAGGGATCGTCGCTCTTCACGAAGAAGTACGGGCTCTCGGTCTTCAGGCGCGGCCCGGCTGCTTCCTGCGCATGCACGGGATTCAGGCTCAACGCGACGAAGCCCGCGACCGCGAGGCTCAGCGTCGCCAGCCAGAGCCAGCGGCCGGGTCGGTGGGTGGAGGGGGTGTGCATGTCGGGTCCTCTTCTCTGTGTATCGGATGGCCCGCACTGTCGCCAGCCCCCGAGAAGGCAATGGGAAGGCTTCTTGAAGTCCGCCGCGCTGTGTGAAGTCCGCGTGAAGTCGCCGCGCCGCCTCGCTTCACACGGGCTTCGGATCGCACGGCGAGCATCCGGTCCGTCGTCAACGAGGAGAGAAAACATGCTTCAACTGCTGAAGGATTCGATGCTGGCCAAGGTGGGTGGGCTGCTGCTCTTGGTGCTGCTGCTGTGCATTCCGCTGGCCGAGATCGACCGCATCAACAACGAGCGCGGCGACAGCCAGCGCGAGGCCGCCGCCGAACTCGCCGCCACCTACGCGGGCCCGCAGACCGTGGTCGGTCCGCTGCTGCTGGTGCCCTACGTCGAGCGCTGGATGGAGCCGCTGCGCGACGCGCAGGGCAAGGTGATCGGCCAGGAGGCGCGCAGCAAGGAGATGGCGCACG
Source organism: Variovorax sp. 20P10.2.4 (assembly GCF_058244205.1). Taxonomy (NCBI): domain Bacteria; kingdom Pseudomonadati; phylum Pseudomonadota; class Betaproteobacteria; order Burkholderiales; family Comamonadaceae; genus Variovorax; species Variovorax sp. 20P10.2.4. Next base: position 11,944 of record NZ_JBZAYE010000132.1, on the reverse strand, counting down.
TGGTGTTCCCCGACAAGCTGCACATCGAGGGATCGATGACGCCGCAGCAGCGCTACCGCGGCATCTTCAAGATCCCGTTCTACACGCTCGACGCCACCCTGTCGGGCGGCTTCGCGGCCTTCAACCCCGAGGCGGTCGCGCACAGCGAGCCCGATTCGAAGATCGAATTCAAGGCCCCGCTGGTGGCCTTCAACGTGAGCGACCTGCGCGGCCTCGACGGTTCGCCCGCGTTGACGATGAACGGCGCCGAACTGCGGCTGCGCCAGCGCGTGCCCGGCCTGCCCGACGACTCCTGGTTCGCCAACGGCATCCACGCGCCGCTCGGCGGCGCGGCCCTGGCCGCCTGGCAGTCGCGCGCCGCGCTGCCCTTCGAGATGAAGCTCTCGCTGGTCGGCCAGGACACCCTGTCGATGGTGCCGATCGCGGAAGAAACCAGCGCGCACCTGAAGTCGCCCTGGGCCCATCCGAGCTTCGGCGGCCGCTTCCTCGCGGCCAAGCGCGAGGTCACGCCGCAGGGCTTCGATGCGCACTGGCGCGTGTCCTCGCTCGTGAGCTCGGCGCGCGAACAGGTGCGTGTCGACCTGGCGGGCCGCGCCGACGCGACGGCGGCCTCGGCCAACGGCAATGTGCGCGCCGGCCCGCAGCCCTTCAACCCGCAGAGCTTCGACGTCTCGCTCGCGCAGCCGATCAACGTCTATTCGATGAGCACCCGCGCGGGCAAGTACGGCGCGCTCTTCATCGGCCTGGTGCTGATGGCCGCCTTCATGTTCGAGCTGTTCCGCAAGCTGCGGCTGCACCCGGTGCAGTACGGCCTGGTGGGCCTGTCGATCGCGATCTTCTTCCTGCTGCTGCTGGCACTGTCGGAGAAGCTGGCCTTCTGGCTCGCCTATGCGGGCGCGGCCGGCGCGAGCGTGCTGCTGCTGGGCATCTACTTCGCCGCGGTGCTCGGCAGCTGGAAGCGCGGCGCCGGTTTCGCGGGCTTCGTCGCGGTGCTCTACGGTGCGCTCTATGGGCTGCTGGCCTCCGAGAGCAATGCGCTGCTACTCGGCGCGCTACTGATCTTCGGCATGCTCTCGACGCTGATGCTGATGACGCGCAAGGTCGACTGGTATGCGCTGTCGCGCCGGCCCGAAGCCGCGCCGGCGGCCCTCGTCGATCCGGCATGAAAGCGCTGCGCGTCGCGCTCGGTGCCCTGGGCTGGCTGGCACTGGCCGTCCTCTGCTGCTGGGCCTGGCACCTGAAGGATCCGCACCTGCGCTTCCTGCGCGCCTGGGAGGTGCCGCTGCTGCTCGCGCTCGCGGGCGGCGGCGTGGCGATCGTCTGGCGCTTCGCGCGCCGATCGCTGCGGCCGATGCTGCTCGGGCTGCTGTGCGCGGTGATGCTCTGCAGCGGGGCCGACGAACTCTCGAGCCGCCAGCGCCGCGCGGAAGTGCTCGCCGCATCGGACGCGCAGGCACGCAGGCTCGGCGCGCACTTCATCGTCGGTTACGAGAACGCCGAGATGCCGATGCTGCGCGAGCTCGCGCGCCACGGCGCGATCGGCGGCATCTTCGTGACCGGCCGCAACGTCAGGGGCCGCAGCGCGACGCAACTGCGCGAGGAGATCTCGAGCCTGCAGGACTTGCGCACGGCGGCCGGCTTGCCGCCGCTGATCGTCGCCACCGACCAGGAAGGCGGCGCGGTGTCGCGGCTCTCGCCGCTGATCGAACGCCAGCCCTCGCTGGCCACCCTGATCGATGCCGACGTGCCCGAGAACGAACTCGCGCAGCGCGCCCGTGCCTACGGAGAGCAGCAGGGCAGGGCGCTCGCCGCGCTGGGCATCACGCTCAACTTCAGCCCGGTGGTCGACCTGCGCACCGGCCGCGCCCCGGGCCGCTGGGACCTGCACACCCGCATCGACGAACGCGCGATCTCGGCCGACCCGGCCCTGGTCGCCGAGGTGGCGCGGGCCTACGAACAGGGCCTCGAAGCGGCCGGCGTGCAAGGCACGCTCAAGCACTTCCCGGGACTGGCCGGCGTGGCCGAGGACACGCACCATGCGGCCGGTTTTTTGCGCACGCCCGCGGTCCGACTTGCAACACATGACTGGAAACCGTTTCAAGAGGTGTCGGCTTCGACACAAGCGGCTGTCATGCTCGCCCATGTGATCGTTCCAGAACTCGACCCCGACCATCCGGCATCGTTCTCGCGCAAAATCGTGCAGTCCGTGATTCGCGACGCGTGGGGCCACGACGGCCTGCTCGTCACCGACGATCTCACGATGGGTGCAGCCTACGACCGGGGCCTGTGCAACGCCACGGTGCGTGCGCTGAATGCCGGCGTGGACCTGCTGCTGGTCGCCTACGACCACGACAAGTACTTCGACGCGATGCACTGCGCGCGGCAGGCCGAGGGCCGCGGCGCCATCGACGCCGCCATGCTGGCCGCGAGCGCATCGCGGCTGGCCCGGAACCCGCGCCTGCGCGGACTCTCTCAATAGCAGGACCTCCCTCATGTTCAATCCCTTCAAGCCCCGCTCACCCGACGCCCCCGAACCACCGCGCTGGCAGCGCATCGCCGTCTGGAGCGCCATCGTCGCGGGCTCGGGCGTGCTGGTGCTCGCGGTCGCGGGCGCCGTCGCCATCGCCCTGATCTCGCCGCGCCTGCCCGACAGCTCCGAACTCGCCGACTACCGGCCCAAGCAACCGCTGCGCGTGTTTTCTTCCGACGGCGAGCTGCTCGGCGAATTCGGCGAGGAGCGCCGCAACCTTACGCCCTTCGCGGCGATCCCCAAGGTCATGAAGGACGCGGTGCTCGCGGTCGAAGACGCGCGCTTCTACGACCACGGCGGCGTCGACTACAAGGGCTTCCTGCGCGCGGCGGTGGCCAGCCTCAAGGGCGGACGCAAGCAGGGCGCCTCCACCATCACGATGCAGGTGGCGCGCAACGTCTACCTGAGCTCCGAGCGCACGCTGAGCCGCAAGGCCTACGAGATCCTGCTGTCGCTGCGGCTCGAGCAGCAGCTGAGCAAGGACCAGATCCTCGAGATCTACATGAACCAGATCTACCTCGGCAACCGTGCCTACGGTTTCGCCGCGGCATCGGATGCCTACTTCGGCAAGCCGCTGGCCAACATCACGATCGCCGAGGCCGCGATGCTCGCGGGCCTGCCGAAGGCGCCGGGCACCAACAACCCGGTGGCCAATCCGCGCCGCGCCCGCGCGCGCCAGCTCTACGTGATCGACCGCATGCAGGAGACCGGCTTCATCACCGCCGAGCAGGCGGCCGAGGCCAAGAAGGAGGAACTGCACCTGCGCGATGCCGCCGACCCGAACCGGCTGCACGCCGAGTTCGTGGCCGAGACGGTGCGCCAGATGATGCATTCGCAGTACGGCGACAGCATCTACACCAGCGGCATGAAGGTCTACACCTCGCTGGTGGCGGCCGACCAGTCGGCGGCCTACCGCTCGCTGCGCCGCGGCATCATGGACTACGAGCGTCGCCAGCCCTACCGCGGCCCCGAGAAGTTCGTCGACCTGCCCGACGATCCGAAGGAGGTCGACGAAGCGGTCGACGACGCGCTGGCCGAGCATCCCGACAACGGCGACGTGATCGCGGCCGTGGTGCTCGATGCCTCGCCCAAGCAGGTCAGCGCGGTGCGCGCGAACGGCGAGGCGATCGAGATCACGGGCGAAGGCCTGCGCCCCGCGCAGTCGGGCCTGGCGGCTAAGGCGCAGCCCAACATCAAGATCCGCCGCGGCGCGGTGATCCGCGTGGCGCGCACGGCCAAGAACAACTGGGAGATCACGCAACTGCCCGAGGTCGAGGGCGCCTTCATCGGAATGGACCCGCGCACCGGCGCGATCAAGGCGCTGGTCGGCGGCTTCGACTACAGCAAGAACAAGTTCAACCACGTGACGCAGGCCTGGCGCCAGCCCGGTTCGAGCTTCAAGCCCTTCATCTACTCGGCCGCGCTCGAGAAGGGCTTCACGCCCGCCACCGTGGTGAACGACGCGCCGCTGTACTTCGAGCCCGGTGCCAACGGCGGCCAGCCCTGGGAACCGAAGAACTTCGACGGCGGTTTCGAAGGCCCGATGCCGCTGCGCACCGCGCTGATGAAATCGAAGAACCTGGTGACGATCCGCGTGCTGCAGTCGATCGGCACCGACTACGCGCAGGACTGGATCACGCGCTTCGGCTTCGACAAGGACAAGCATCCGGCCAACCTGCCAATGGCGCTCGGCGCAGGCTCGGTCACGCCGCTGCAGATGGCCGCCGGCTATTCGGTGTTCGCCAACGGCGGCTACCGCGTCAACCCCTACCTCGTGACGCGCGTGACCGATGCCAAGGACAAGGTGCTGATGGAAACCGAGCCGCCGGCGCTCGACGAAAGCAACCGCGCGATCCCCGCGCGCAACGCCTACCTGATGGACTCGCTGCTGCAGAGCGTGGTGCGCAACGGCACCGGCTTCAAGGCCTACCAGGCGCTCAAGCGCGACGACCTGTTCGGCAAGACCGGCACCACCAACGACTCCTTCGACACCTGGTTCGCGGGCTTCCAGCCCACCATGGTCGGCGTGACCTGGATCGGCTACGACACGCCGCGCCAGCTCGGCGTGCGCGGCGAGACCGGCGGCAGCCTGAGCCTGCCGATCTGGACCGGCTACATGCAGACCGCGCTGCGCGGCGTGCCGGTGACGCAGCTGCCCGAGCCGCCCGGCCTGGTGCACGTGGACGGCGAGCTCTACTTCGACGACTACGCGCCGGGCCGCGGTGTCGCGAGCCTGGGCCTCGAGCCCGAGGCCGCGCCGCAGCCGGTCGAGGTGCTGACCGGCGTGCCGATCGGCGCGCCGCCGCCGCCCGAGGAGCGCAACCGCATCCTGGACTTCTTCCGCTAGGGACGCGGGCGGCACGGGCCGCGCCGGGGTCTCTACACTCGGCGCACACCCTTTCTTCCCGCCCGCCCGTTCCCAAGTCCATGGAAATCCTCACCCTGGTGGCGCTGATCGCCATCGGCGCCTACCTCCTCAAGTCCCACGACCAGCGCCGGCGCATCGCGCTGCTGGCTCGCCACCTGGGCAACTACCAGATCGAGAAGCTGATGGAAAACCTCACCGAGGGCTACCTGCGCTGCCTCGGCGAGGACGATCCCGAGCGGCGCCAGCAGGTCTGGGGCGTGCTCGACGCGACCGAGGCGCGGCTCGCGGCCCAATTCGCCAATTTCGCGGCCGAGTTCGCACGCGTCGATGCCGCGCAGACGCGCGTGAGCACCTCCCCGCTGGCGACGCTGCCTTACGCGCACCTGCTGTTTCCGCGCGAGACCTTCGACCTGCGCGCGGCCTTCGCGATCCATGCGCGCGGCATCAACGAGGTGATGCACAACCGCGCCGGCCGCAGTCCCAAGGACAAGGCCTACACGCTGTCGGCCGAGCTGTTCCTGATGCAGCACACCTGCCACTGGTTCTGCAAATCGAAGATGGTGGCCTCGGCGCGCATGCTGGCGCGCCACAAGACCCCGTACGAGCAGCTGATCGCCTCGGTCAGCGAAGGCACGCGGCGCGACTACCTCGCGCTGATCGGGCGCCAGTAGCAGCTCAGGGCGACAGCAGCGGCAGCGTGAGCGTGGCCACCGCGCCGCCGCGCGTCGCATTGCCGAGTTCGATGCGGCCGTGGTGCAGCGCGGCGATCTCCTTGACGAAGGCCAGGCCCAGCCCGGTGCTCTTCTTCTGGCTGTGCGGCCGCGCCAGCGAATAGAACTTCTGGAAGACCTTTTCCTGCGCGTAGTCGGGAATGCCCGGCCCGCGGTCGCGCACGCTCACGCGTGCCAGCCGCGAGGTGGTCTCCAGCGTCATGCGCACCTCGCTGCCGGTCGGCGAGAAATCGATCGCGTTGTCGAGCAGGTTGCTGACGGCGCGCCGCAGCAGGAAGGGATCGCCCTCGACCGAGGCCTCGGCCCGGATGTCCACGTGCACGCGGATGTTGCGCTGGGCCGCGGCACTCCGCGCGCTGATCGCGATGTCGTCGATCAACGAGGCCAGCGCCACCGGCTGCGTGCGCTCGAGCGCGCGCCGGGTCTCGAGCGCGGTCAGCTCCATCATGCGGTCGACGATCTCCTGGATGCGCTGGGTCTCGCGCGCGATGTTGGCGAGGAAGCGCTCGCGCTCCTCGTGCGGCATCGAGGGTTCCTGCAGCAGCTCGGCCGCGCCGCGGATCGCCGACAGCGGGCTCTTCACCTCGTGGGTGAAGGTCTGCACGTAGTCGGCGACGTAGTTGCGGCCGGTCAGCGTGTCGCGCATCTCGCTGAAGCCGCTGCGCACCGCGTCGACCGCGCGCCGCGCCATGCGCCGCAGGCTGAGGCTGCGCTGCGCGCGCACCCAGCCCCAGTAGTCGCGGATCAGCCCGAAGGGCCGCACCAGCCAGACCGAGACGATCACCGCGAGCAGCAGCAGCGCCAGCGCCGAGCCCACGCCGACCCAGATCGTGCGCGCCCGCGCGTCCTCCACGAACTGGCCGAAGCTCTGCACCGGCTTGCCCACGCTGACCATGCCGACGATCTCGTTGTTCCAGCGGATCGGCGCGCCCACGTACATCACCGAGGTGCGCGGATCGACGTCGACGTCGCGCGAGGTGCGCGCGCCGTAGAGCCCGGCCAGCGTGCGGCTCACGTCGCTCCATTTCGAATAGTCGGCGCCCAGGTGCCGGCCGAGCGAATCGAACATCACGCGGCCACCGCGGTCGGTCACGTAGACGCGCAGCTCGACCCGGCTCTTGTGCAGGTTGTAGATCTGGGCCGAGAACTCGCGCGCATAGAGCGTGCGGAACAGCGGCTCGAGCCGCGCCGTGTTGATGGCCCCCGCGATCACGTCCTGCTCGACCAGGCTGGCCACCAGTTGCGAGGTCTCGACCAGCGATTCCTCGGCCGATTCGCGGTAGCGCGGATCGATGTCGGAGACGACGCGGTACAGCAGGAAGGCGATGCCGGCCGTGTAGATCAGCAGGATGCCGATGAAGATGCGCGTGCGCCGGGTCACGAGATCCTGGCGGGCAGTTCTTCGTTGAGTGCGTAGCCGGTGCCGCGCAGCGTGCGGATCGGCTCGACCTCGGGCGCGATCGCCTTGAGCTTGGCGCGCAGGGTCTTGATGTGGGCATCGACGGTGCGGTCGAAACTCTCGCTGGCGTCGTCCCAGACGAGTTCGAGCAATTCGTCGCGCGTGAACACGCGCCCCGGGCGTTGCACCAGCAGGCGCAGCAGACCGTATTCGTAGCGCGAGAGTTCGAGCAGCCGGCCGTAGTAGCGGATCTGCATGCGCTCCTGGTCGAGCACGAAGGGCTGGCTGGGTACTGGAGGGGTCTGGCGCGCCGCAGGCGCCGCCTGGGGCGCTCCGGCATGGGGGACCCCCTGTTCGGAGGTTCCGGGGCTTCCTGGCGTTCCTGAGGGCCCGGGCGCGCCCCGCGCGCTGCGCCGAAGAATGGTGCGCACGCGCGCCACCAGTTCGCGCGGCGAGAACGGCTTGGCGACGTAGTCGTCGGCGCCGAGCTCCAGTCCCACCACGCGGTCGATCTCGTCGCTGCGCGCCGTGAGGAACAGCATCGGCACCTCCGGTCCGCCCATGGCCTGGTTCAGCGTGCGCAGCCGCTTGAACAGCTCGAAGCCGTTCATGTCGGGCAATCCCACATCCAGTATCGCCAGCGCCGGCGCCTCCTGCGCGAACTGCGCCAACGCGTCTTCCGCGGTGGCGCACCAGACCGGCGTGAAGCCGTCGCTCTTGAGCACGTACTGGAGGGTGTCGGCGATGCCCGATTCGTCCTCGGCGATCAGGATCCGCGGTTTGAAGCTCATCCAGCGATGGTAGCGAGCGCCACGGGGCGGGCGCCAGCCACGCCGACGGCGTTGCAACGAGGCGCGGCCTTCGGACTTTTTTTCGGGCGCGACCTTTGGTCTCTCTCTATTTCTTATTCTTCTTATTCAAATTAGTAGTAGTAGATAAGGGTCCGCCCCTTCTGTGGACAGGCCGCTTTTTTCGTTATGTGACAAGCACTTGTCATACAGCGGTCACTGTGCGCAGCCGTGCTTTTGTGCTGTCGCGTCCAAAGGGACAACCTGGCGCATCCGTCCGGCGCTGTGGATAACCACCTGCTTGTGCCAGAACTCTCCCCAGAGTTGTCCTTTGACAGCCCTCCGGAAATCTGCGAAAGGCGTTTTTCGGGTGAGGAAATTCATTGCCTATTTTTTAAGCGGTCTGTAGATTCCCCATAAAAATCAATAACTTGCCGCGCCCCTACAAAGTAGTTCTGTGGTTATCCACAGAGTTGCACCCGCTTTGTGGGGAGAACGCGCGGCGGAACCTTCCCCCGGTCTTCCGACCGAACTTCGTCCTTCACCTTGTGGAAATTCCAGCCGTGACACCTTCCGAAACCCAGGCCATCGTGACCCTCAGCCTGCTGGCCGCCTTCGTCGACGGCGAAAAGCACGAACGCGAGCGCGCGGAAATCAAGCGCATCGCCGAAGGGCTGTCGCAGACCGACGGCCTGAACCTGCCGACGCTCTACCAGGACGTGCTGATGAAGCGTGTCTCGCTGCCGTCGGTGGCGGCGCAGCTGCAGAGCACCGAGGCGAAGCAGCTCGCCTACGAGATGGCGGTGTGCGTGTGCGATGCCGACGGCGCGCAGTCGCAGGCCGAGCGGATGTTCCTGACCGACGTGCGCACCTCGCTCGGGCTCGATGCCTCGGCGGCGCAGTTCTCGAACCAGGCCGAGGAGATCGCGGCGGCCGGGGCGGTGGCCGGTGCCTCCGCTGGCGCCGTGGTGGCCGCGGCGCCGGTGCCGGCCGTCGCGGCGGGCGCGTCGCCGCTCACGCCCGACAGCGCCGAGCTCGACAAGTCGATCCTCAACGCCGCCATCCTCAACGGCGCGCTCGAGCTGCTGCCCGAGACGCTGTCGACCATGGCGATCATTCCGCTGCAGATGAAGCTGGTCTACCGCATCGGCAAGGCGCACGGCTACGAGCTCGACAGCGGCCACGTCAAGGATTTCATCGCCACCGTGGGCGTGGGCCTGACCTCGCAGTACCTCGAGCAGGCCGGGCGCAAGCTGCTGGGCGGGCTGCTCGGCAAGGTGGGCGGCGGCCTGCTGCGCGGCGTCGGCAAGCAGGCCGTGAGTTCGGGCATGAGCTTTGCCACCACCTATGCGCTGGGCCATGTCGCCAAGCGCTACTACGCGGGCGGCCGCACGCTGTCGACGCAGATGCTCAAGGACGCCTTCTCGGGCGTGGTGCAGGAAGGCCAGGGCCTGCAGTCGCGCTACCTGCCGGCGATCCAGGAGAAGGCCCGCACGCTCGATGCGGGCAAGGTGCTGTCGCTGGTCCGGGGCGCCTGAACCGTCAGGCGGTCTTCGACAGGTCGTCGAGGATCGGGCACTCGGGCCGCGCATCTCCGTGGCAGCAGTGCACCAGGTGGGCCAGGGTGCTGCGCATCGATTGCATGTCGGCGATGCGCTGCTCCAGTTCCTCGAGGTGCTTCTGCGCGATGCGCTTCACGCTCGAACTCGTGCGCCGGCGGTTGTGCCACAGGCCCACGAGCTCGGCGATCTCCTCCATCGAGAAGCCGAGGTCGCGCGAGCGCTTGATGAAGCGCAGCGTATGGATGTCGGCATCGCCGTACTGGCGGTAGCCGCTGTCGGTGCGCGCCACCGCGCTCAGCAGGCCCAGGCCCTCGTAGTGGCGCACCATGCGCGCGGACACGCCCGACAGCCGGGCGGCCTCGCCGATCGCCACGGGGCCGTGCGTGACCGGCACCGTCATTGAACCCGGTAGCCGGCGTTCTCGATCGCCGCCACCAGATCCTGGCGTGGCTGCTGGCTCAGCACGTCGACATGGCCGGTCTCGAGATCGACCGTGACCTGGGCCTCGGGGTCGACCGTCTGCACCGCGTTCTGCACGGCGTTCACGCAATGTCCGCAGCTCATGCCCGCGACCTGGAATTTCTGGCTCATCGTTTCTGCTCCTTCGTGGATGGAAAGGCGGGCGTTCGCCCGTTCGGAAACCGAAGTCTGAACCTTGCCACGATGTCAACGTCCAGTCCAGGGACTCTTTTTGCCGCGCTTGACCTTGCCATGGTGTGAAGCTTTAGCCTTCGCACCATGGAAAACGTACAAGAACGGCCGTTGCCGAATCTCACGCTCGACCTTTCGGTCGGCGGCATGACCTGCGCGTCCTGCGTGATGCGCGTGGAGCGCGCGCTCAAGGGCGTGCCCGGCGTCCAGGACGTCAGCGTGAACCTCGCGACCGAATCGGCGCGCGTGGTGGCGCAGGCGCAGGGTGGCGAGGACATCGATGCCCGGCTGCGCCGCGCGGTGCGCTCCGCCGGCTACGAGCCGCGCGCCGCGGCCGATGCGCAGGAGGAAGCCGCGGCGCTCTCGCCCTGGCACGGCTTCGGCCCGGTGGCGGTCGGCCTCGCGTTGTCGGCGCCGCTGATGCTGCCGATGGTCGGCGAGTTCTTCGGCCGCGACTGGATGCTCGACCCCTGGCTGCAGCTGCTGCTCGCGACGCCGGTGCAGTTCTGGCTCGGCGCGCGCTTCTACCGTGCGGGCTGGCATGCGGCGCGCGCGCTGACCGGCAACATGGACCTGCTGGTCGCGCTCGGCACCAGCGCCGCCTACGGACTCTCGCTGTGGCTCTGGTGGCGCTCGGCCACCGGCGAGCACGCGGGCCACGGGATGATGCCGCACCTGTACTTCGAGGCCTCGTCGGTGGTCATCACGCTGGTGCTGCTGGGCAAGTGGCTCGAGGCGCGCGCCAAGCGCCAGGCGACCTCGGCGATCCGCGCGCTGCAGCAGTTGCGGCCCGAGGTGGCGCACCTGGTCGGCCCGCGCGGCGAGAGCGACGTGCCGCTGGCCGAGGTGATGGTGGGCGACCGCCTCGCGGTGCGTCCCGGCGAACGCGTGCCGGCCGATGCGCGCGTGGTCGAGGGCGAATCGGAGGTCAACGAGTCGATGCTGACCGGCGAGCCGCTGCCCGTGCCGAAGGGACCTGGCGACCTGCTGACCGGCGGTGCCGTCAATGGCGACGGCCGGCTGGTGGTCGAAGTGCGCGCGGTCGGTGCCGAGAGCGTGCTCGCGCGCATCATCCGGCTGGTCGAGGATGCGCAGGCCGCGAAGGCGCCGATCCAGCGGCTGGTCGACAAGGTGGCGGCCATCTTCGTGCCGGTGGTGCTGGTGATCGCGCTGCTCACCTTCGGCGGCTGGATGCTGCTCGGCGGCGCCGACATCGAGACCGCGCTGATCCACGCGGTGGCGGTGCTGGTCATCGCCTGCCCCTGCGCGCTGGGCCTGGCCACGCCGGTGGCGGTGATGGCGGGCACGGGCGTGGCGGCACGGCGCGGCATTCTCATCAAGGACGCGCGTTCGCTCGAACTCGCGCACCGCGTCGACACGGTGGCCTTCGACAAGACCGGCACGCTGACGCTGGGCCGGCCGGTGCTGACCGCGCTCGTGCCCGTCGGGACCGTCGATGCCGATGCGCTGCTCGCCGTGGCCGCGAGCCTGCAGAGCGGCAGCGAACATCCGCTGGCGCGCGCCGTGCTCGTGGCCGCCGCCGACAGGAAACTGGCGGTGCCGGCGCTGCGTTCGATGCAGGCCATGCCGGGCCGCGGCGTGCGCGGCGAGATAGAGGGAGATGGCGAGGGCGAATTCGCCGGGGCCTGGGCCCTCGCGAGCCTGCGCTGGTGCCGCGAGCTCGATGCCGACGTCGATGCCGCCGAGGTCGACCGGTTGCAGGCACAGGGCGCCACGGTGTCGGCATTGCTGCGCTTCGATGCCGGCGGCGCGGCCGAGGCACTGGCCCTGCTGGCCTTTGCCGACGAGCCCAAGCCGCAGGCGGCCGAGACCGTCGCCGCGCTGCGTGCGCGCGGCCTGCGCGTGGTGATGATCTCGGGCGACAACCTGCGCGCCGCACGCGCCATGGCGGCGC
>NZ_JBZAYE010000131.1:0-14706 GCF_058244205.1 Variovorax sp. 20P10.2.4 | reverse complement strand
CCGCGTCGACGGTGGCCACGCGCAGCACGGCGGTGATGCCCTTGAGCGTGGCGAAGGCCGCGATGCCCATCACCAGCAGCACGACCAGCGCCTTGAGGCTGCCGCCGCCGACGCGCACCAGCGTCTTGTTGCCGCAGCCCGAGGCCAGCACCATGCCGAAGCCGAACAGCAGGCCGCCGACCAGCGCCGAGAGCCAGAGGATGCGGTTCGATGCATAGAGCGTGCGGTCGGCATCGACCCAGCCCGCGAACACCAGCGCCGAGAAGCCGATCAGCGCGACACCGCCGGCCGCGGCCCATTGCCGCACGCGCGTCCAGTCGCCGAGGTTGACCACGTCGCTGATGGCGCCCATGGTGCAGAAGCGCGTGGCGCGCGCCACGGCGCCGAACACGGCCGAGAGCGCGAAGGCGGCCGCGAGCGCGAACGAGGTGAGGAGGGAGACCTGTTCGACAGACATGCGGCGATTCTAGGGAGCGCGGCGTGCGGCCGCGCTCCTGCTGGCGGCCGTCAGGCCAGCCCCGGATTGGGCGCGACGTTCTTCAGCACCGGCGCCTCGGGCGCGCGCGCGGCCACCACCTTGCGCGACTTCAGCCAGGGCTCGATCACCTCCCACACCGGCTTGTTGCCGGCGCTGCGCGCCTCCTCGCTGACCGGCGCCCAGCCCGCGACCTTGTAGGTGCGGCCGGCCTCGATGGGCTTGCCGTCCAGGCGCATGTCCTGGATGCGCTGGCCCATCGCGGCCGTGGGATCGCAGGCGTACTGCAGGCCGCCCACGCGCACCATGTCGCCGCCCTGCTGGTAGTAGGGGTCGGGGTTGAACAGGTTGTCGCAGACGTCCTCGAGCACGGTCTTGAGCATCTCGCCGCTCATCGGCGTGACGGTGGCGTACGAGTAGGTGGTGGCGGTCATGTCCATCAGCCATTCGCGCGTGATGGGCTGGCCCGGCAGCAGCGAGGTGCCCCAGCGGAAGCCCGGCGAGAAGGCGATCGGCGCGTCCTGCACCTCCATCAGCGCGTCGAGCAGCAGCTGGTCGCCGGTGCCGTTGAAGTTGCCGCGCCGGTACAGCGTGCCGTCGGTGTGGGCCAGCGTCTCCGACAGCTTCGCTTCGTAGGGTGCGCGGATGCGCGTGATCAGCGCGTCCATCTCGCGGTCGGCCGGGATCAGGTCGGAGAACACCGGCAGCAGGCGATAGCGGAAGTCGCTGACCTTCTTGCCCTTGACCTCGAAATCGAGCACGCCGAGGAACTTGCCGTTGGAGCCGCCGTTGACCACGATGGTCTGGCCGCCGGCGTTGCTCACCAGCGTGGGCATGGGCGTGCCGTCGTGCGTGTGGCCGCCGAGGATGGCGTCGACGCCGCGCACGCGGCTGGCCATCTTGAGATCGACGTCCATGCCGTTGTGCGAGAGCACGACCACCACCTGCGCACCCTTGGCACGCGCCTCGTCCACCACGCGCTGCAGGTTGTCGTCCTGGATGCCGAAGGTCCAGTCGGCCACCATGTAGCGCGGGTTGGCGATCGGCGTGTAGGGAAAGGCCTGGCCCACGATGGCGCAGGGCACGCCGTTGATCTCGCGCATGACGTAGGGCTTGAAGACCGGGTCGCCGAAGTCGGCGGTCTTGACGTTCTGCGCGACGAACTCGACGCGGCCCGCGAAGTCCTTGTCGATGATCTCCTTCACGCGCTCCATGCCGTAGGTGAACTCCCAGTGGCCGGTCATCACGTCGACGCCGAGCAGTTTGCAGGCATCGACCATGTCCTGCGCCTGGGTCCACAGCGAGGTGGCCGAGCCCTGCCAGGTGTCGCCGCCGTCGAGCAGCAGCGCGCCGGGCCGGCTGGCCTTGAGCTGCTTCACCAGGGTGGCGAGGTGCGCGAAGCCGCCGACCTTGCCGTAGCGCTGTGCCGCGCGGTCGAAGTCGAGGTGCGTGACCGCATGCGCCACGCGCGTGCCGGGCGCCACGCCCGCGGCCTTGAGCAACTGCTCGCCGACCAGGTGCGGCACCTTGCCGCGCATGCTGCCCAGCCCGATGTTCACGCTGGGTTCGCGGAAGTACAGCGGCTTGAGCTGCGCATGGCAGTCGGTCATGTGCAGCAGCGACACGTTGCCGAAGCGCGGCAGCGCGTACATGGCATCGACGGCGCCGGCCGCACTGGCGCCGTCGTGGCGCCCCAGGCCCAGGCCGGCCACGCTGCCGGCGCCCAGCAGTTGCAGGAACTCGCGCTTGGAAAGGTTCATGGAAGCGGCGGGCCTTCTGCGTCTATCGATTGACCGGCGACTGCGGATCGAGCAGCAGCCCCATCACGTCGCGGATCTGCGCTTCGTCGAGGATGCCCGAGTGGCCGACGCGCGGCATGTTCGAGCAGGCGTTGTAGGCGCGCGCGTTCCAGAGCTTGCCCCAGGTGTAGTCGACGATCGGCTTCGAGGCCGCGGCCGCGGGGTCGCTCACGCCGCGCAGCTTGCCGTACTGGTAGAGGCTGGGGCCGAGGGTGCCGAAGGAGATCTCCTCTTTCGACATCTGGTGGCAGTTGTAGCAGTTGCCGCCGTTGGCAGGGCCCTTGGCGGAGGCGGCCGCGTCGGTCCAGGTCAGGCCGCGCCCGTTCTGCGCGATCTTCTCGCCCTCGCGCCAGTCGCCGACGAACCTGCCGTCGGCGGGCCAGCGGATGGTCTTCATGTTGGCCGCCTCGATCTCCTTGGCGGTCTTCTCGTCGAGCGGCTTGCCGCTGGCGTCGGCCTCGCTGCAGGCGCGGTTGGCCGGGTCCTGCACGAGGCGGTCGACCTTGGCAATGCCCTGGTCGCGGAACGAGCTCTTCAGGGCCTCGGCGGTGTAGCGGTCGATGTCGGCCGCGCTGTCGGCGCTCGCGCAGCCGAACAGGGCCAGCGCGCAGGCGACCGCGACGGCGCCCAGGATGTGGTCGGCATTCATGTCGCGTTCCTTCAGCGCTTGATGGCCGGGGCCGTGGTCTTCACGCCCTTGCCGTTGACGCCCATGTACACGGCCAGCGCGATGGTCACGTCGCTGGCATAGCCCGGGTAGGGAAAGCGCTGCTGGCGGAAGCAGTCGTTGAGCCGCCGCTGCATGCCCCAGAGCTCGCCCGAGGACACGCGGTAGGCCGGCCAGGCACCGAAGCCGTCGCCGGCACCGGGGCTCTTCGTGAGGTTCGGCAGGTCCTGCAGCCGGATGCGCTTGTCGTCGGCGCCATGGCAGGTGGCGCAGGCGAAGTCGTGCGGGCCGGCGCGCAGGAAGAACAGGCGCTTGCCCACCTCGTAGGCGCGGCGCTCGCTGGCATGCGACTGCGGCAGGTTCAGCGCCATGCCCTTCGACTCGGCCGAGATCCAGGCCACCAGCGCCTCGAGGTTCTTCTGCTCGCCGCTGCCGAACGGCGTCTTCGCGATCTCGGCGGCATCGAAGCCCTGCAGGGTCTGCATGCAGGTCAGCAGGCGCGACTCCATGTCCTGCACGCGACCGGTGTCGGCGAAGTGGCGCGGCAGCTCGGCGAACGCGCCCTTGACCACGCCCGGGCCCTTGCCGAGGTCGCACTTCTCGAGCGAGGCGCCCTTGGGCCCGCGCTTCTGCTTCCAGAGGTCTTCGCCCTTGGCCTCGAACAGCTCGGCCGGGTTGCCGTCCTGCAGCAGCGCGCGGTACTCGGCGATGCCTTCGGCGGTGGTCTTCTGCGCGGCGGCGTGCAGCGACAGGCTGCCCGCCAGCAGCAGCAGGCACGGGAGTGGGATCTTGCGCATGGCGACCGCCTAGCTGACGGTGGCTTCGTCGGTGCGGGTGTCGCCGCGGTTGTCCTTCCAGGTCACCGAGATCTTGTCGCCCGCCTTCGCGCCCTTGAGCGTGAACTGCATGAACGGGTTCTTCGAGACCGCGGGGCCCCAGTCGGCCGTGAGCACGGTCTTGCCGTTGAGCGAGGCCGTGACCTCCTGGATGAACCAGGCCGGGATGGTCTTGCCGGCGGCGTCCTTGCGCTGGCCGGTTTCCATCTCGTGCGCCATCAGGATGCGGACGGTCGTCTTGTCGCCCGCGGCCTGGGCGCGGATGCGCATGGGATCTGCCATGGTGGGTCTCCTTCTCTCGTTGTTTCTTCGTGGGGTGGGCGCGCGCGTCAGCCGCCGCAGCCGCCCAGCGTGACCTTGACTTCCTTCTTCGCGAACAGCGCCTTGCCGTCGTTCATGACGGCGATCGCGTACACGTCGGAGGACTGGCCCAGCTTGGCGCGCGTGGTGAAGTTCGCCTCGACGAACTCCGAGGTATTGAAGATCGCGACCACCGCGTTCGGGTTCTTCTCGACCAGCAGCATCAGCTGCTTCACGCCGGCCAGCGAGGTCGCGACGCTCAGCGGCACCACGGCGCCGTTCTCGGCGATGTCGGGGCCGGTGATCGTGACCTCCTTGCTCTCGGTGGGCGTGCCCGCGCCGATGGCCTTGAGCGCATCGGCCACGCTCTTGGCCTCGAAGGCTTCCTTGGTGTAGGCCAGCGCGCTGGCCGGCAGCCAGGCGCCGGTGGCGGCGAGGCCCGCGAGCGCGGCGGACTGCTGGAGGATCTGTCTGCGGTTCTTCATGGCTTGTCTCCTGTCGAATCGATGGTGGGCCGGGTGCGCCGTTGCGATGTCATGGCCCGGCGCTTTCGGCGAGCCAGCGCGCCACGGCCCTGGCATCGTCGTCGCCGATGGTCTGCGGCGGCATCGGGATCGCACCCCATACGCCGCTGCCGCCGCTCTTGATCTTCTCGAGCAGGTGGTCGACCTGGCCCGGGTATTTCTTCGCGATGTCGGAGAAGGCGGGGCCGACGAGCTTCTGCGTCATGCCGTGGCAGGCGGTGCAGCTGTTCTTCTCGAGCACGGCGAGCGGGGCCTTCGAGGTGGGCGCGGCGGCTGCCGGCGCGCCGGTCTTCGTGGCCGGCGCGGTGTCGATGCCGCGCTGCGGGCCCACCAGCCGGTTCTGCTCGGCGAGGTTGCCGTGGCTGCCGCGCGCATGCGGCGGCAGCTGCGACACGGTCTGCGTGGCCGGCACGCAGTCGCGCATGCAGGCGACCGCCGCCACGTCGGGTTTCGCCGCGCGGCCGAACTCGTTGCCGGGCCACATCGCATGCGCGGTGGTGGTGCCGTTGCGGTTCGGCATGCGCGCCTGCACCTCGCGGATGTTGCGGTCCGACAGCGTGAAGTCGTCGGGCACGATGCCGCCGAGGTTCAGCATGTAGGCGGTGACGGCGAACACGTCGTCGGGCGTCAGCGACTTGGGCTGGTTCCACGGCATGGCGCGGTAGACGTAGTCCCAGACGGTCGAGAGGCTCGCCACCTTCATCAGCGTGGTGCGGCCCGGGAAGGCCGGGTCCTTGAGCCGCGCGACGTGGCCGGTCTTGATGTCCTCGGCCGTGGTGCCGCCGACGATGGGGCTGAACACCTGGTTCGATTCGCCGAACACGCCGTGGCACGACGCGCACTTGCCCTCCCAGATGTCCTGGCCGCGCGCGACCGAGCCCGAGCCCTTGGGCAGGCCCTTGAAGTCGGGACGCACGTCGATGTCCCAGGCCGCCACTTCCTTCGGCGTGGCGTCGCGCCCGATGCCCGGGTAGGCAGCCTTCGGCTGCGCCCAGGCGGTGATGCAGATGCCGCAGCCCGCGAGCGCCAGCAGCGCGCGCAGCACGATGCGGCTAGCCGAGCTGGACATTCGCCACCTCCCCGCTCGCCTGCACCTGCCAGGACTGGATCGCGTTGTTGTGATAGATCGAGCGCGTGCCGCGCACCGCGCGCAGCTGGCGGTAGCTGGGCTGCACGTAGCCGGTGTCGTCCATCGCGCGGCTCTGGATGATCGCGGGCGAACCGTCCCACGCCCAGTCGATGTTGAAGCGCGTGAGGCACTTCGAGAGCACCGGCGACTCGAGCCGCGCGCTGCGCCAGTTGCGCCCGCCGTCCACGCTGACGTCGACGCGCTTCACCTTGCCGCGCCCCGACCAGGCCAGGCCGGTGATGTTGTAGAAGCCCTTGTCCAGCAGCGTCTGCCCGCCCGAGGGCGTGGTCACCACGCTCTTGCATTCCTGCACGCTGGTGTACTGGCGGTGCTGGCCGTCGGGCATCAGGTCGACGTAGTGCACGGTCTCGTCCTTGGTGCCGTAGGGCATGTCGCCGAGCTCGATGCGGCGCAGGTACTTGACCCAGCTCACGCCCTGCACGCCCGGCACCACCAGCCGCAGCGGATAGCCCTGCTCGGGCCGCAGCATCTCGCCGTTCTGGCCGTAGGCCACCAGCACCTCGCCCGAGCGCACCAGGCTCATCGGGATGGTGCGCGTCATCGAGGAGCCGTCCGCGCCCTCGGCCAACACGAAGCGCTCGCCCTTCAGGTCGGCGCCGGCCATCTCGAGCAGCGTGATCAGCGGCACGCCCGTGAATTCGCTGCACGACAGCATGCCGTGCGTGTACTGCGCGGTGGGCACCGCGACATTGCCCCACTCCATGCCGGTGTTGGCGCCGCATTCGATGAAGTGGAAGCGCGACACCGAGGGCAGCCGCATCAGCTCGTCGAGCGTGAAGACCTTGGCGGCCTTCACGAGGCCGTTGATCATCAGGCGGTGCTTCGAAGGATCGATGTCCCACCAGCCCTGGTGATGGCGCTCGAAGTGCAGGCCGCTGGGCGTGACGATGCCGAACAGCGACTGCAGCGGCGCGAACGAGACCGAGGCCTGCGCGGTCGGCGTGAGTCCGGGGCTCTGGCGGCGCTGCACGTTGGCCTCGTACTTCGAGGGCTTGCCGTAGCCTTCGGTGACCACGGGCTGGCCGAGGCCGGTGCTGTGCGCGGGCAGCTGGAGGATCGCGGGATCGCCATCGGCCTGCGCGAGCGCCGACGTTGCCGCGCCGCCCGCGACGGCGGCCGCGAAGGCACCGCGGATGAAATCGCGCCGGCCCTTGCGCGCTTCCGAGAACACGGTGCGCACGCCCTGCGCGTCGACGAAGTTCTCGGGCGCCTTGCGCACCTGGCCGGGCTGCTGGATGTTGCTCATCGCAGGCCTTCGCAACCGCCTACTTGGCGCCGCCCAGCACCCAGGCGGCCAGCGACTTGGCGTCGGCCTCGCTCAGCGCGGGCTGGCCCGGCATCGGCACCGGGCCCCACTTGCCGCTGCTGCCCTTCTGGATGCTCGCGGTGAGCACGGCCAGTGCATCGGACTGGCCCGCGTACTTCTTCGCGACGTCCTGGTAGGCCGGGCCCACGAGCTTCTTGTCGGTCGCGTGGCAGGCGAGGCAGGCGTTCTTCTGGGCCAGCTCCTTGCTCGCATGCGCCTGGACGCAGATCAGCAATGCGGCGGCAACCGCGAGCGACGGCAACAACTTCAATTTCGTCTCCTCGAAACTCGCATCGAAGCTGCCAGTTTCATCGTTAAATAAGTAAATCGTTATGTATTGATTTTAGGAGTCCGTGCGTCGATGGGAAGGGCTTCGTGCCTGGGGGAAACCCGCTCGGCACGCTCATGCATAACGCTAGCTCGCGATCACGCGCGCACGGCCGCGCGGGCCTGGTTCAGCCGCTGCTCGAGGTAGGCGCCGTAGAAATCCGAGGCCCCGCCCGCGAGCCGCTCGGCGACCTCGCGCGCGCCGCGGCCGAAGAACAGCAGCGTGGGCGCGACCGCGATGCCCCAGGCCGCGAGCATGGCCTCGTGCGTGCGCGGCGCGCCGTCGAAGTCGCGCACCATGCGGCGGTCGCGCAGGTCGATCTGCACCACGCGCAGGCCCGTCGCCAGCTCGGGCATCAGGTAGTGCTCGCGCACGATGCGGCAGAAGGGGCAGCCGCGCAGGCTGGCCATCACGACCAGCGGCTGCGAACGAGCGAGCGCACTGGCGAGCGCATCGGCCAGCGAGTCGGGCGCGGGCAGCGCCGACTCGGCGGCATGCGCCAGGGGCCAGGCGCACGACAGCGCAATGCCCGCGAGGGCCAGGCGCCGCGTCGGACCACGCGCGTTCATCGCGCCTCCTGCTCCATCAGCAGGTAGGTGTTGTAGGCATTCATGCGGTTCGCGGCCTTGAACAGCGGCATGGCCTCGTAGCGCGACCAGTCGGTGGCCGCATAGGCCTCGTCGAAGGGCGTCATGTCGGCCGCGGCCTTGCGCATCGCGCCGCGCAGGAACACGAGGTAGTCGCGCGTGAGCTGCAGGTCCTGCCGCGGATCGGAGGAGGCCGGCCCATGGCCCGGCACGATGGTGCGCGCATCGAGCGCGAGCAGCGCATCGAGCGCCGCGATCCAGTGGCGGCTGTCGGCCGTGCCCACGTAGGGAATGCGGTTGCGGAACACCACGTCGCCCGAGAACAGCACCTGCTGTTGCGGCAGATAGATCGCGAGGTCCTCGGGCGTATGGGCCGGGCCCGCGGGCTGGATCACGAAGCGCGTGCCGCCGATCGTCATCTCGGTGCGGCCCTCGAGCCACACATCGGCCGGCACCAGCCGCGTGCTCTCGTCGATCCACGGCGCGAGGTCCTTGCGCGAGGCCTCGAGGCGCAGCCGCGCCGCGTCGGAGTACAGGTAGGTCCTGGCCAGCGCATGCGCGATCACCTGCGCGCCCAGCGCCTTGAACACCTGCAGGCCGTAGATGTGGTCGGCGTGGTAGTGCGTGAGGATCACGTGGCTGATCGGCTTGGGCGTGATGCGGCGGATCTCCCGCACCAGCCGCTCGGCCGCGGCCGGCGAACCGAGCGCATCGATCAGCACCACGCTGTCGCGCGTGACGACGAAGCCCGCGTTCGAGATGAAGTTCTGGTTCTCGGCCGAGCCCAGGGCCGGCACGCCCTGCACGTAGTAGACATCGGGCGCGACGGCGCGCGGCGCGATGTCGGGCGCGGCGAGCGCGCTCGCCATGAAGAGGCCGAAGGCCAGCGGCAACAGCGTGCGAAGAAGCGCGCGAAGAAGGAGCGGGAACATCGTGGCATCTCTCTTTTTTTCATCGTCGCGCGATGCATCGCCGCGCGACCCCGGACTTGCCCGGCTGTAAATATAAGTAGAAGATGATATTTTGAGGACCACAACAACGACCGAGGGTTTCCCCATGAGACAGGCATTCATCGCGTTCCTTCTCGCCATCGCGGCTTCGTTCGCCGGCGCGCAGCAGGTGGTCAAGGCGGTCTATCACGTCAACACCGGCGTCGAGACCAGCGCGGCCATCCTGGCCAACATCACGAACCACCTCAACGCCGATCCGAAGGCGAAGATCGTGGTGGTGACGCACGGCCCCGGCATCGACTTCCTGCTGAGCGACGCGAAGGACAGCAAGGGCCGCGAGTTCAGCGGCCCGGTGAGCGCGCTGGCCGCGCGCGGCGTGGTGTTCGACGTCTGCAACAACACGCTGAGCACGCGCAACATCGACGCGGGCCGGCTGCTGATGGAAGCGAAGGTGGTGCCCTCGGGCGTGGCCGAGGTGGCGCGGCTGCAGGCGCAGGAAGGCTACGTCTACCTGAAGCCCTGAGGGCGGCGGCCCGGCACGGGCCTCAGGCCTGCTCGATGGCGATCTGCACGCAGATGCTGCGGCACAGCGCCACCACGGTCTCGTTCGCGATGCTGTAGTAGATGCTCACGCCCTCGCGGCGGCGCGCGAGCACGCCCGCCTGGTAGAGGGTGTTGAGGTGCTGCGACATGTTGGGCTGCGTGGTGTCGATCTCAGCCAGCAGCTCGCTCACGTTCTTCTCGCCGTTGCACAGCTGGCTGACGATCTTCAGCCGCATGGGCGCGGCCATGGCCCGGAACAGCTCGGCAGCGATGTCGAAGACCTCGTCCTCGGTGACGGCCGCGGGCTTTTTTCGGGACTTGGTGGCCATGCTGAAAGATTCTTGAGCAGGCCGCAATGTACATCGGCCCCCGGCTCCGCGCGCAATGCACGGCCGCCGCGCCGGTGAATCGCGCGTCACAAACCGGCCCCATGGCCCGTCTTCGGAGCAGCGGCATTTCCCGCTCGACTTTCGGAGATTCCCTCATGCACGACCCGACCCGGATAGCCCGCCTTCATCGGGGGCATTGCTTTCCTTTATTCGACAGGCCGCCGCGAGCCCGCCAATAATCCAAGCACTTTCTTTGATTAATAACGGTAAGATCATGAACGCACGATCAAGGGCCTGGCTCGGAGCCGGCCTCGCGGCAGTGGTGGTGGGAGGGGCCGGCTACGGCCTCGTGGCCAAATCGAAGGCGGCCGACGGCGGCGGTGGCGGCATGCCGCCAGCGCAGGTGGCGGTGGCCGCGGCGCGGCAGACCGAACTGCCGCGCTTCCTCAGCGGCATCGGCACGCTCGAGGCGAACCGGCAGGTCGAGGTGCCGGCCGAGGTGGAGGGGCGGATCGCGAAGATCCTCTTCACCGCGGGTGCCGAGGTGCGCGCGGGCCAGCTGCTGGTGCAGCTCAACGACGCGCCCGAGCAGGGCGATCTCGAACGGCTGCAGGCGCAGCGCGCCAATGCCAAGGCGCTGCTCGAGCGCACGCGCCGGCTGCTGCCGCAGCAGGCCGCCACGCAGGAGCAACTCGACCAGGCACAGGCCGGCTACGACCAGGCCAGCGGCGAGCTGCGGCGCGTGCAGGCGCAGATCGCCCAGAAGCGCATCGTGGCACCCTTCGACGGCCGGCTGGGCCTGCGCAAGGTGAACCTCGGGCAGTTCGTGCGCTCGGGCGATGCGCTGGTCTCGCTGACCGACGCCCGCACCTTGCTCGCGACCATCACCCTGCCCGAGGCCGCCCTGCCCGCGCTCCAGCGCAACCAGCAGGTGCTGCTCAACGTCGACGCCTGGCCCGGCCGCGCCTTCCAGGCCCGGCTCAGCGCGATCGAGCCGCAGATCGGCAGCGACACGCGCACCGTGCGGCTGCAGGCCGCGATCGACAACGCCGACGGCGCGCTCGCGCCCGGCATGTACGTGAGCGCGCGTGTGGCGCTGCCGCCGCGCGCCGACGCCATCACCGTGCCCGAGACCGCCCTCACCTACAGCACGCACGGCGACTCGGTCTACGTGGTGCGCCCGGCCGACAAGGGCGAGGGCTTCGTGGTGCAGCAGCTGTTCGTGACGGCCGGCGACCGGCAGGACGGCCAGGTGGTGATCGAGAAGGGCCTCCAGGCCGGCGAGCGCGTCGTGACCTCGGGCCAGTTGCGCCTGTACGGCGGCGCCGCGGTGCAGCCGATGGACAAGGACACGCTGGCCGTGCAGGAGCGCAAGTCATGAGATTCACCGACCTGTTCGTGCGCCGGCCGGTGCTGGCGCTGGTGGTGAGCACGCTGATCCTGCTGCTGGGTGCGCGCGCCCTCGGCTCGCTGCCGGTGCGCCAGTACCCGCTGACCGAGAGCACCACGCTGACCATCACCACCCAGTACCCGGGCGCCTCGCCCGAACTGATGCAGGGCTTCGTCACGCAGCCGATCGCGCAGGCGGTGGCCACGATCGAGAACGTCGACTACCTGTCGTCCTCCTCCACGCTGGGCCGCAGCGTGATCACCGTGCGCATGAAGCTCAACGCCGACGCCAACCAGGCGCTCACGCAGGCGATGGCGCAGGTGAGCCAGGTCAAGTACCGGCTGCCGCAGGAGGCCTTCGACCCGGTGATCCTCAAGTCCTCGGGCGAGGCCACGGCCGTGGCCTACGTGGGCTTCTCGAGCAAGACCATGGGCGTGCCCGCGCTCACCGACTACCTCTCGCGCGTGGTGCAGCCGCAGTTCGCGTCGATCGAGGGCGTATCGGGCGTGGAGGTCTCGGGCGGCCAGACGCTGGCGATGCGCGTGTGGCTCGACGCCAACCGCATGGCCGCGCGCGGCATCTCGGCCGGCGAGCTGGCCGACGCGCTGCGCCAGAACAACGTGCAGGCGGCACCGGGCCAGGTCAAGGGCCTGTACGTGGTGTCGAACATCCGCGTCAACACCGACCTGGTGAACGTGGCCGAGTTCCGCGACATGGTGATCAAGCGCGACGGCGATGCGCTGGTGCGCCTGGGCGACGTGGCCACGGTCGAGCTGGGCGCGGCGAGCGCCGACGTCAGCGCGATGATGGACGGCGACAAGGCCATCTACCTCGGCCTGCAGGCCGCGCCCAACGGCAACCCGCTGGTGATCGTGAAGCGCATCCGCGAACTGCTGCCCGGCATCAAGCAGAACCTGCCCGCGGGCGTGGAGGTGCAACTGCCGTTCGAGCTCGCGCGCTTCATCGAGGCCTCGATCGACGAGGTGCGCCACACGCTGCTCGAAGCCGTGGTGATCGTGGTGCTGGTGATCTTCCTGTGCCTGGGCTCGGTGCGCGCGGTGCTGATCCCGGTGGTGACCATTCCGCTGTCGATGCTGGGTGCCGCGGCGCTGATGCTGGTGTTCGGCTTCTCGATCAACCTGCTCACCCTGCTGGCGATGGTGCTGGCGATCGGGCTGGTGGTGGACGACGCGATCGTGGTGGTGGAGAACGTGCACCGCCACATCGAGGAAGGCAAGTCGCGCGTGCAGGCGGCGCTGATCGGCGCGCGCGAGGTGGCCGGCCCGGTGATCGCGATGACGCTCACGCTGGCCGCGGTCTATGCGCCCATCGGCCTGATGGGCGGGCTCACCGGTTCGCTGTTCAAGGAGTTCGCCTTCACGCTCGCGGGCGCGGTGGTGGTGTCGGGCGTGATCGCGCTCACGCTGTCGCCGGTGATGAGCTCCTTCCTGCTGCCGCAGGACGCCACCGGCACGCGCATGGCGCGGCTGGCCGAGGGCTTCTTCCATCGCCTGGCCACCGGCTACGGCCGCGTGCTCGACGTGTCGCTGCGCCACCGCTGGGTGACGGGCGCGCTGGCCGCGGTGGTGCTGGTGAGCCTGCCCTTCCTCTACAACGCCGCGCAGCGCGAGCTCGCGCCCGGCGAGGACCAGGCCATGGTGCTGACCGCGATCAAGTCGCCGCAGCACGCCAACATCGACTACGTCGAGAAGTTCGGCAAGAAGTGGGACGACGTGTTCGCCGCGCTGCCCGAGAACACCGGCCGCTGGCTGATCAACGGCTCCGACGGCGTGTCGAACTCGATCGGCGGCGTGCAGCTGTCCGACTGGAAGGACCGCCAGCGCAACGCCGACCAGATCCAGCACGAGGTGCAAGGCAGCATGGGCGCGGTGGAAGGCAGCAACATCTTCGCCTTCCAGCTGCCTTCGCTGCCGGGGTCCACCGGCGGGCTGCCGGTGCAGATGGTGATCCGCAGCCCGGGCGACCACCGCAGCGTGTTCGAGGCCATGGAGACGCTCAAGAAGGCGGCGCGCGAGAGCGGCAAGTTCGCCGTGGTCGACAGCGACCTCGAGTTCAACAACCCGGTGGTCGAGGTGCGCGTGGACCGCGCCAAGGCCAACAGCCTGGGCGTGACCATGAAGTCCATCGGCGACACGCTGGCCGTGCTGGTGGGCGAGAACTACGTCAATCGCTTCGGCATGGACGGCCGCTCCTACGACGTGATCCCGCAGACGCCGCGCGAGCAGCGGCTGACGGCCGAGGCGCTGTCGCGCTACTTCGTGAAGAGCGCGAGCGGCCAGCCGGTGCCGCTGGCCAACCTGGTGCAGCTGTCGACCAGCGTGGGCCCGAACAAGCTCACGCAGTTCAACCAGCTCAATGCCGCCACCTTCCAGGCCATTCCGATGCCCGGCGTGACCATGGGCGACGCGGTGGCCTTCCTGAGCGCCGAGGCGAAGAAGCTGCCGGCCGGCTTCAGCTACGACTGGCAGTCCGACGCGCGCCAGTTCACGCAGGAGGGCTCGGCGCTGGTGCTGGCCTTCGTGTTCGCGATCGTCGTGATCTACCTGGTGCTGGCCGCGCAGTACGAGAGCCTGCGCGACCCGCTGATCATCCTGGTCAGCGTGCCGATGTCGATCTGCGGCGCGCTGGTGCCGCTGGCGCTGGGCTTCGCGACCATCAACATCTACACCCAGATCGGGCTGGTGACGCTGATCGGGCTGATCAGCAAGCACGGCATCCTGATGGTGGAGTTCGCCAACGAGATCCAGATGCGCAAGGGCTTCGACCGCCGCGCCTCGATCGAGGAGGCCGCGCGCATCCGCCTGCGGCCGATCCTGATGACCACGGCCGCGATGGTGGTGGGCCTGGTGCCGCTGCTGTTCGCGAGCGGCGCGGGCGCCAACAGCCGCTTCAGCATCGGGCTGGTGATCGTGGTCGGCATGCTGGTGGGCACGCTGTTCACGCTGTTCGTGCTGCCCACGATGTACACGCTGCTGGCGCGTGACCACCGCGCCGCGGGGCAGTCGAAGCGCGCGGCCGAGCTCGCGGCGCTGGAGGACGGCCCCGCCGCGCCGGCCACGGCAGGCGGCCACGCATGACGCACCGGAGAACGACCATGAAGGCCTTGACCCTTTCCCTGTCGACGCTGGCCACGGCACTGCTGCTGGCCGGCTGCGCGGTCGGCCCGCGCTACGCGGCGCCCGAGACCTCGCCGGTGACGATCGCCGCGCCCGAGCGCCACCTGTTCGCGCCCGACGCGGTGCAGCGCGACTGGTGGCGCCAGCTCGAGGATGCGCAGCTCGACGCGCTGATCGAGCGCGCGCTGGCCGCCAACCACGACATCCGCATCGCGCAGGCGCGGCTGCTCGAAGCCCGCGCCGTGCAGGACGAGGCCGAGCTCGACCGCTGGCCCACCGTGACGATGGGCGCGAGCAAGACCCGCGGCATCGCGCAGGGCAACGGCGTGCCGGCCGAGGCCCGCACGCTGGCCGAGAGCAGCCGCCTGGGCTTCGACGCCGGCTG
>NZ_JBZAYE010000130.1:0-14802 GCF_058244205.1 Variovorax sp. 20P10.2.4 | reverse complement strand
GCATCGCCCAGTCCGCGTCGTCGGATTTCCCGAACCGCCCGATCACCATCGTCGTGCCCTATCCGCCGGGCGGCACCACCGACGTGCTCGCGCGCGTGCTGCAAGAGCCGATGCAGCGCTTCCTCAAGCAGCCCGTGATCATCGAGAACAAGGCCGGCGCCTCGGCCGTGCTGGGCACCAAGTTCGTCGCCAAGGCGCCGGCCAACGGCTACACGCTGCTGTTCCCCAACAACGGCCTGGTGATCTCGCCGCAGGTCTCGAAGGAGGCCGACTACGCGCCGCTGAAGGACTTCGCGCCCGTGTCGCTGGTGTCGCTGCAGCCGATGATCCTCGCGATCAATCCCTCGGTGCCCGCGAAGTCGGTGCAGGAGCTGATCGACTACGCGAAGGCCAATCCGCGCAAGCTCGACTTCGCGACCGCCGGGCCGGCCTCCTTCGGCCACCTCGCCACCGAGCTCTTCAGCCGGCGCGCCGGCGTCGAGATGACCCACATCCCCTACAAGGGCCAGGCGCCGACTACCCAGGCCATCCTGACCGGCGAGTCGAAGGTGCTGCTGAGCACGAGCTCGTCGCAGATGAATGCCTTCATCAAGGAGGGCAGGGTGCGCCTGCTCGGCGTGTCCTCGCTGCAGCCCTCACCGCTCGCGCCCGGCGCGCCGCCGATCGCCAACACGCTGCCGGGCTTCAACCCCGAGGTCTGGTTCGGCCTGTTCGCCCCGGCCGGCACGCCGCGCGAGGTGGTGGCGCGGCTCAACGACGCGATCGTGAAGTCGCTGGCGCTGCCCGAGGTGAAGGAGAAGTTCGAGACCGCGGGGGCGGCGGCCACTGGGAGCACGCCCGAGCAATTGGGGGCACGGATCGCGGAGGAATATGCGACGTGGACTTCGGTGATTCGCGAAGCCAACATCAGGACAGACTAGGCCGCGGCAAAGCCCCCGCGGCCCGCCCGGGCCGCGCCTGTCAGGCCGGCGCAAACATCGGCACCGCGAACCCACCCTCCGCCGCCTTGAAACACACCTTCACCCGATCGCCGATGCGCAGCCCATCGAGGTCGGTATCGACGATGTTGGTGAGCATCGTCACCCCTTCGTCGAGCGTGACGTAGGCGATCGCATAGGGGATCGGGCCGGCGCGGCGCGTCACGCTGACGCTGTAGATCGTGCCGAGGCCGCTGGCGTCTTCCCAGGCGGTGTCGCCCAGGCAGTAGGGGCACAGCGCGCGCGGATACCAGTGGACCTTGGCGCAGGCAGTGCAGCGCTTGATGCGCAGCACGCCTTCGCGCGCGGCGTTCCAGTAGGCCTCGGTGGCGGCGTCGACGATCGGCGCGGGCAGCGCGCGTTCCTGGTAGGGGGTGCTCATCTTCAATTCCTTTGGAGGATCAGGGTGGCGCTGCCGTGGCGCGAGCCGAGCAGGCCGCCCGTGCCCTGCGCGAGCGCGAGGCCGCAGCCGGGGACCTGTACTTTCGGATGCGCCTCGCCGCGCAGCTGGCGCACGGCCTCGATGACCTTGGTGATGCCGCCGCGGTTGGCGGGATGGTTGTTGCACAGGCCGCCGCCATCGGTGTTGAACGGCAGCTTGCCGACGCCCGAGATCAGGTTGCCGTCGGCCACGAAGCGGCCGCCTTCGCCCTTGCGGCAGAAGCCCAGGTCCTCGAGCTGCATCAGCACGGTGATGGTGAAGCTGTCGTAGATCGACGCGTACTGGATGTCGGCCGGCGTCACGCCGGCCTCGGCGAACGCGATCGGGCCCGAGACGGCGGCGCCCGAGTAGGTGAGGTCGAGCTGGCCATTGGCCTGGCCCTTCACGGTCTCGCCGGCACCGAGCACGCTGACCACGGGCCGCGCGAGCGAGCGCGCGATCTCGGGGCGCACCACCAGCAGCGCGCCGCCGCCGTCGCTCACGACGCAGCAGTCGAGCTTGTGCAGCGGGTCGGAGATCATCGGCGAGGCCAGCACCTCCTCCACCGTGACGGGATCGCGCAGCATCGCGTTCGGGTTGTGCTGCGCATGCGCAGCGGCGGCGACCTTGATCCAGGCGAGCTGCTCGCTGGTGGTGCCGAACTCGTGCATATGGCGCGCCGCGGCCAGCGCGTACATGTTGACCGTGACCGGCGCATAGGGCATTTCCCAGGCCACGTCGGGCGTGGCCGCGGTCACGTTGCGGGGACCGGTGCCCACGCCGCTGGCCTCGCTGCGCGGGCGTCCCGCGAGCGTGATCAGCGCCACGTTGCACTTCCCCGCGGCGATGGCCTGCGCGGCATGCGAGACCTGCACCAGGTAGGCGGAACCGCCGGTGTCGGTGCTGTCGACGTGGCGCACCTTGAGGCCGAGGTAGTCGACCATGCTCAGCGGGCCCATGCCCGGCGCGTCGCCCGCGCAGAAATAGCCGTCGACGTCCTGCAGCGAAAGGCCGGCGTCGGCCAGCGCGCCGCGCGCGCATTCGGCATGCAGCTGCGGCACGGTCTTGTCGGGCGCCTTGCGCGTGGGGTGTTCGAAAGCGCCCGCGATGCAGGCCTGTCGCTTGATGCTCATTCCAATGGCTCCGTGTGATCGCCCGTTGCGGGCTCGGGGTGCGTCGCGCCGGCCGGATCGTCGCCGTCCCGCCTTGACGCTGTGTCGCGAGGCTGATTATCATTGGTTCAACCAAAATAAATCAACAGGCAAATCGGCGGCGCTGTCTCTCGCGCGATGCCGCGGCCCGGCGAAGACCAAGGACGACAGCCATGACCCCGCACGATTCGAAGCACTGGCCGCGCACCCTGCCGCGCGACATCGACGTTCCGCCCACCAACCTGTGCGCGAACCTGCTGGTGTCGGCCATGCGTTCTCCGCAGCGCGCGGTGGTGGTCGACGATTTCGGCAGCCTGTCTTACGCGGCGCTGGTGGAGCAGGTGGAGCGCATCGCCGCCTTTCTGCAGAGCGAGCTGGCGGTGCGGCTGGGCGACCGCGTCCTGCTGTACCTGCCCAACGGGCGCGGCTGGATCGTGGCCTACTTCGCGATCCTGCGGATCAATGCGGTGGTGGTGCCCGTCAACCCGATGAACAAGCGCGACGAGCTGCCGCACTACCTCGAGGACAGCGAGGCGGTGGTGGCCTTCTGCGGCGCCGACAACGTGGCGGAGCTGCTGGCGGTGCCGGGCGCGCACCGGCTGCGCCGCGTGGTGATCGTCGGCAGCCCGGGGCCGGTGGAGGACCTGGTGGAAGCCGCCGAGCCGTCGTCGGATGCGGCATCCGGCGCGTCGCGCACCATCGGCCTGCGCCGCGTGCTGGCGGCCGCCGGCGCACCCGCCACCCCGCTCGAGCACCTGCCCGATGCGCTCGCGCTGATCCTCTACAGCTCGGGCTCCACCGGCGTGCCCAAGGGCTGCATGCACACGCATCGCACGCTCAACGCCAGCACGGTCGCGGTCGCGCACTGGATGGGCATGGTCCCGCACTCGGTGCAGCTGGTGGCGCTGCCGTACTTCCACATCACCGGCATGCAGAACCTGCTGAACGCGCCGATCTACGGCGGCGGCACGTTGGTGCTGATGAAGCGCTGGGACCGCGACCAGGCCGCGGCGCTGATCGCGCGGCACCGGGTCAGCCACTGGACGGCGATGCCGACCATGGTGATCGACTTCCTCGCGAGCCCGCGGCTGGCCGAATACGACCTGAGCTCGGTGCGCCGCATCGGCGGCGGCGGCGCGGGCATGCCCGAGGCCGTGTGCGAGCGCCTGAAGCAGTTGACCGGGCTCGATTTCCTCGAGGGCTACGGGCTGTCGGAAACGGCGCATGTCTCGGGCAACCCGCCGCAGGCCTTCAAGCGCCAGTGCCTGGGTATGCCGCTGTTCGGCACCGACCTGCGCATCGTCGACCCCGAGACCTTGCGCGAGCTGCCGCCCGGCGAGGTGGGCGAGATCGTGATGTCGGGCCCCCAGGTGTTCACGGGCTACTGGCGCAACGAGCAGGCCACGCGCGCGGCGCTGCTGGAGATCGACGGGCGGCGCTTCGTGCGCAGCGGCGACCTCGGGCGGCGCGACGAGGACGGCTACTTCTTCATCGTCGACCGGCTCAAGCGCATGGTCAATGCCTCGGGCTACAAGGTCTGGCCGGCCGAGGTCGAGGCGATGCTGCACGAGCATCCGGCGATCGCCGAGGCCTGCGTGATCGCCGCGCACGATCCCTACCGCGGCGAGACCGTGAAGGCGGTGGTGGTGCTGCGCGAGGCGCATGCGGGCCACGTGCGCGAGGCCGACGTCATCGAATGGGCGAAGCAGAAGATGGCCGCCTACAAGTACCCGCGGCTGGTCGAGTTCGTGCGCGAGCTGCCCAAGTCGCCGACCGGAAAGATCGCCTGGCGCCAGCTGCAGGACGCCGAGCGCGCGAAGGCCTCGATGGCGTCCGCCTGAGCGAAGCGCACCGCCTCGTACACCCAGTTCACCCCCCATCCATCATCCAACGGAGACCTATGCAGAACCTCGTCAATCTCGAAGGCCGAACCATCGTCGTGACCGGCGCCGGGCAGGGCATCGGCAAGGCGATCGCGACGCTCGCCGTGGAGCTCGGCGGCAACGTCGTCGCGCTCGACCTCAACCCCGACACGCTGGGCACGGCGATGTCGGCGCTGCCCGCCAACCGCGTGCAACAAGTGGTCGGCAGCGTGACCGACGCGGACCTTGCCGCGCGCGCCGTCGCCGAGGCCGTGGAGCGCTTCGGCGGCGTGCACGGCCTGGTGAACAACGCCGGCATCACGCGCCCGGCCATGATCGAGAAGATGACGCCGCAGCAATGGCAGGAGGTGATCGACGTGCACCTCACCGGCACCTTCTACTGGCTGCAGGCGGTGGGCCGCCACATGGTGGCGCGCGCGAAGGCGGGCGACACCAGCGGCGGCGCCATCGTCAACATCTCCTCCGACGCCGGCCGCAAGGGCTCGATCGGCCAGGTCAACTACGCGGCCGCCAAGGCCGGCATGCTCGGCGTCACGATGACGGCGGCGCGCGAATGGGGCCGCTACAACATCCGCACCAACTCGATCTGCTTCGGCGTGGTCGAGACCCCGATGACCGAGGTGGTGCGCGGCGAGAAATTCCGCGACGGCATGCTCGCGCAGATCCCGCTGGGCCGCTGGTCCACGCCCGAGGAGGTGGTGAAGACGGTGTGCTTCCTGATGTCGGACGCGGCCTCCTACATCACCGGCCAGCACCTGGGGGTCAACGGCGGCTTCCACATCAGCCTGTAGGTACGGGGCGAACCATGTACATGCCGCCCCACAGCAAGCTGCGGCTCGATCCGCGGGACGAGTACAACCACGTGCCCGAGGCCGTGTCCAACTACAACGAGAGCGCCTACTTCAACGCCTTCGACAGCGCGCGCGGCATCGGCGCCTGGATGCGCCTGGGCAACCGGCCGCACGAGGGGCATGCCGAGCTCAGCTGCTGCGTCTACCTGCCCGACGGCCGCGTGGGCTTCATGCACCAGCGGCCGAAGATCGAGCACAACGAGGCCCTGGACGCGGGCGGCATGCGCTTCGAGGTGGTCGAGCCCTTCAGGCACCTGCGCGTGCGCTATGAGGGCGAACTGCTGCTGATGGACGACCCGCATGCGATGGCCGACCCGAGCAGCGCCTTCAAGCGCTATCCGAAGCGTCCCGCCTCGATCGCGCTCGACTTCCGCGGCGTCTCGCCGATGCACGGCGGCGAGATCGTTGCGCTCGACGGCAGCCCGATCGTGCTGGACCCCGAGCATGCGGTGTACCGCGGCCACATCGAGCAGAACATGGCGGTGGCTGGCCACATCGCGGTGGACGGCCTGCGCTTCGACATCGCCGGGCACGGCTACCGCGACAAGTCCTGGGGTCCGCGCCACTGGCACAGCTTCTACTGGTACAAGTGGCTGCCCGTGACCTTCGGCGACGACTTCGGCGTGCTGCTGTCGATCAAGGGCCGCAAGGGGCAGCCGAACCACGTGAGCGGCAACGTGCTGCGCGACGGCCGCTACGAGCCGGTGGTCGACGGGCGCATCGAGACCGATTACGACGCGCAGCACTATCCGCGCGGCTTCACCGCGCAGGTCCGCACGGCCGAGCGCAGCTACACGCTGACCGGAAAGGTCGGCGCGCTGGTGCCGCTGCGGCATCGCCGCGTGGCCGGCGGTGCCGGTGACTACACGCGCATCACCGAGGGCATCACCGAATACCGTTGCGAAGGGCGTAGCGCGCTGGGCATGTCGGAGTACTGCGACCTGATGGTGGACGGCGTGCCGATCTCGGTGCGCGAGGCGGAGGCGCGATGAAGACCCTCGACTACCGGCTCGACGATGGCGTGGCGACGCTCACGCTCAGCCGTCCCGAGGCGAAGAACGCGCTCGATCCGACGATGGCCGACGAACTCGGTGAATGCCTCGCCGCGATCCGCGCCGACGAGGCCGTGCGGGTGCTGGTGCTCGCCGGCGCCGGCGGCGCGTTCTGCGCGGGCGGCGACGTCAAGGCCATGGGGCAGGGCGGGCCGCGCACGCCCGAGCAGCGGCGCGCCGGCATGGCACGCTATACGCGCATCTGCACCGAACTCATGGCGCTCGACCGCCCCGTGATCGCCGCCGTCGACGGCGTGGCCTACGGCGCGGGTTTCAGCCTGGCGCTGATGTGCGACATCGTGCTGCTCTCGGAACGCGCGCGCCTGTGCATGGTGTTCCAGCGCATCGGCCTCGTGCCCGACATGGGTGCCTTCTACACGTTGCCGCGCGTGGTGGGGCTGCAGCGCGCGAAGGAACTGATCTTCTCGGCGCGCGAGATCGATGCGGCCGAGGCGCTGCGCCTGGGCCTGGCGATGGAGGTCGTGCCCGCCGAGGCGCTGGCGGCGCGCGCACAGGCGATCGCGCGCAGCTTCGCGGGCGCTTCGCCGGTGGCGATGAGCATCGCCAAGCGCGCCTTGCAGGCCTCGCTCGGCAGCGATCTCCAGACGCTGCTGGAGATCGAGTCGTCCGGCCAGGCGCTGGCCTCGAACAGCGACTACGCGAAGGAGGCGGTGCGGCGCTTCGCGGCGCGCGAGCCCGCGCAGTTCCGCTGGCCGCCCGCCGCGGCGTGAAGCGCGGCGACCGCTACAGATTCACGACACGACAAGGCAAGCGACGATGCTCGACTATCAGAAGGCCCGCGACTGGCAATCCGGCGAGGTGCGCCAGGACTACGCGCCGAGGGACACCATGCTCTATGCGCTCGGCCTCGGCCTGGGCGCCGACCCGCTCGACGAGCGACAACTGCGCTTCGTCTACGAGAAGGAGCTCGCGGCGCTGCCGACCATGGCGGCGGTACTGGCTTCGCCGGGCTTCTGGATGCGCGAGCGGCGCGAGATCGGCATCGACTTCATGAAGCTGGTGCACGGCGAACAGGCGCTGCGCCTGCATGCGCCGTTGCCGCCATCGGGCACGGTGCTCGGGCGCACGCGCGTGACGCGCGTGGTCGACAAGGGCGAGGGCAAGGGTGCGGTGCTGCATGTGGAGAAGGAACTGGCCGATGCCGAGGGCCGCGCGCTCGCCACCGTCGAGAGCGTGTATTTCCTGCGCGGCGACGGCGGCTTCTCCCAGGCCGACGGGCGCAGCGACGAAGCCGCCGCGCCGGCGCCGGCCACGCCCGAGGGCGCGCCCGAGCATATGCTGGACCTGCCCACGCGGCCCGACCAGGCGCTGCTCTACCGGCTCTCGGGCGACCTCAACCCTTTGCATGCCGAACCGGCCTTCGCGGCCAAGGTGGGCTTCGCGAAACCGATCCTGCACGGCCTCGCGACCTGGGGCATCGCGGGCCGGGGCCTGCTCGAGGCGCATGCCGGCCTCGATCCGGCGCGGCTGGTGGCGATGCGCGCGCGCCTGTCGGCACCGGTCTATCCGGGCGAGACGATCCGCCTCGAGAGCTGGCGCAACGGCAACGAGGTGGCGTTCCGCGCGCGCGTGCTCGAGCGCGATGTGCTGGTGCTGACGCACGGTCGCGCCCAGCTGCGATGAAGGCCTGGCGCGTCGAGGCGATCGGTGATCCGGCCGGCCTGCGCCTCGTCGACGTGCCCCTGCCCGAGCCGGCCGCCGACGAGTACCTCGTGAAGGTCGAGGCGGCGGGCCTCAACTTCCTCGACACCCTGCTGGTCGAGGGCCGTTACCAGGTACGGCCCGCGCTGCCGTTCACGCCCGGCATGGAGGTGGTGGGCACCGTGGTCGGCGGGCCCGAGGCGGGGCTGCGCGTGGCGGCAGCGACACCGTCCGGCCGCTTCGGCGGCTTCGCGGAATACGCGCTGGTGCCGCGCGCCGAGGTGGTGGTGCTCAAGGCCGACGTGCCGCCCGGCGTGGCGCTCGCGTTGCGCGGCAACTATCCTACCGCGCTGTATGCGCTGCGCCATGCGGGCCGCCTGGCCGCCGGCGAGACCCTGCTGGTGCACGCGGGCGCGGGCGGCGTGGGCAGCGCGGCCGTGCAATTGGGCAAGGCCATGGGCGCGCGCGTGATCGCCACGGCGGGCAGCGATTCCAAGCGCGAGCTCTGCCGCGCGCTGGGCGCGGATGCGGTGGTCGACTACGGCGATGCCGGCTGGGTCGATGCAGTGCGCGCGCTCGCGCCGCGGGGCGTGGACCTCGTCTTCGATCCGGTGGGCGGCGAGGTCGGCGCGCAAAGCGCGCGCTGCCTCGGCTTCGGCGCGCGGCTGCTGGTGGTCGGCTTCGCGGGCGGCGCGCTCACGCAGCTGCCGGCCAATCGGCTGCTACTCGCCAATGCCTCGGCCATCGGCGTGCTGTGGGGTGAGGTGCGCAAGCGCGAGCCGGCCCTGGCGAGCCGGCTGGCGCAGGAGATCCGCGACTGGTGGCGCGAAGGGCGGCTGCGTCCGCTCGAGGCCACGGCCTTCGACTTCGCGCGGCTGCCCGAGGCGCTGGCTGCCCTGGCGCAGCGGCGCACCTGCGGCAAGGCGATCCTCACGCTGTCCCCGATGTCGCCGACGGAACGTGCAGGATCGATTTCGCTTGCGTAGAATCAATGGTTCTACCAAAGGAGACATGATGGACTTCAACCTGCCCGCCGACGCCGAGGAGATGCGCGTCGCCACGCGAGACGCCGTCGACGCGCTGCTCAAGCTCGAACCGCGCTACCACGAGACCGGGGAGGTGCCCGAGCAGGTCGAGAGCACCCTGCGCGAGATGGGCTTCTACGGCATGGCGATCCCCGAGGCCTACGGCGGCATGCCGGTGGATCACCTCACGAGCGTGGCGGTGCAGCTCGAGCTCGCGCGGCTGCCGCCGCAGTTCTGGCCCTTCGTGCGCTCGGCCATCGGGCCCGGCGTGCACATCATCGTGGACCACGGCAGCGAGGCCCTCAAGAAGAAGTGGCTGCCCGAGATCGCCTCGGGCCGCTCGCGCAACTGCATCGCGATCACCGAGCCGCACGCGGGCTCCGACGCGGCGCGGATGCTGACCTCCGCCAAGCGCGAGGGCGACCACTACGTGCTCAACGGCACGAAGACCTTCATCTCGAACGCCAACCATGCGCACTCGATCACCGTGCTGGCCTCGACCGACCGAGCGGCCGGCAAGCACGGCATCTCGGCCTTCTTGCTCGACACCACCACGCCGGGCTTCGAGGTGGCGCGCACCATGCCGACCATGGGCTGGATGGACGACAGCCTCTGCGAGATCACCTTCACCGACTGCCGCATCCCGGTGGAGAACCTGCTGGGCGAGGAGGGCCGCGGCCTCTCGTACGCGATGTCGGGGCTCAACGAGGGCCGCCTCAACGTGGGCTGCCAGGCACTCGGGCCGGCGCAGATCGCGCTCGACGAGACCATCGAGCATGCGCGCACGCGCGTCACCTTCGGGCAGGCGCTGGCCGAGCACCAGGCGATCCAGCACATGATCGCCGACATGGCGATGGACCTGCATGCCGCGCGCATGGTGCTGTTCGAGGCCGTGTGGCGCGCCACGCGCGGCGAGGATGCGCGCATGAAGGCCTCGATGGTGAAGGTGATCTGCACCGAGGCGGCCTGCCGCATCGCCGACAAGGCGCTGCAGATCTTCGGCGGCTCGGGCTACTGCCGCGGCACCATCGTCGAGCGCGTGTACCGCGACCTGCGGGTGCTGCGCATCTACGAGGGGGCCTCGGAGATCCACCGCAACATGATCGCGCGGCAGTTGCTGGCCTGAGCCAGGTCCGGCGCGGGCGCGACGCCCGCGCCCGGTCTCATCGCATCAGCTCGCGTGCGATCACCACGCGCTGGATCTGGTTGGTGCCTTCGAAGATCTGGTTGAGCTTGGCGTCGCGCATCATCTTCTCGACCGGATAGTCCCTCACGTAGCCGTAGCCGCCGAAGACCTGCACCGCGTCAGTCGTGACCTTCATCGCGACGTCGCTCGCGAAGCACTTGGCCATGCTCGCGAACTTGGGCAGCGCGGCCCAGTCGCCGGTGTCGGCCAGGCGCGCGGTCTCGTAGACCAGGCAGCGAGCGGCCTCGATCTGCATCGCCATGTCGGCCAGCATGAACTGGATGCCCTGGAACTCGATGATGGCGCGCTTGAACTGGCGCCGCTGCTTGGCGTAGGCCAGCGCCGCGTCGAGCGCGCCCTGCGCCAGCCCGACCGAGGCCGCGGCGATGGCGGGGCGGTTGAGGTCGAGCGCGCGCATCGCCGAGCGGAAACCCTTGCCTTCCTCGCCGAGGCGGTTCTCGGCCGGCACGCGCACGTTGTCGAGGTAGATCGGCACGTTGATCGTGCCCTTCATGCCCATCTTGCGCTCGTTGCGCCCGAAGCTCAGGCCCTGGCTGTTCTTCACGTCGACGATGAAGGGGCTGATGTCGTCGGCGCCACCGCCTTCGCCGGTCTTGGCGAAGACCAGGATGTAGTCGGCGCGGCTGCCGAAGGTGCACCACTGCTTCTGGCCGTTGAGCACGTAGCTGTCGCCGTCCGCCACCGCGCGCGTGCGCATGCCGCCCACGTCGCTGCCACAGTCGGGTTCCGACAGCGCGATCGCCGTCACCGTGCGGCCCTCGGCCAGCAGCGGCAGGAAGCGCTGCTTCTGTTCCTCGGTGCCGAAGTGCATCAGCGGCAGCGCGAACATGGTGTTCATGCCGGCCATCAGCGCGCACGATTCCGACACGCGCGAGATCTCCTCGCGCGCGATGCACACCATCGTGAGGTTGGCGCCGGGGCCGCCGTAGGCCTCGGGCACCCACAGCTGCAGCAGCCCCATGTCGCCGTAGATCGGGATCAGCTCCTCGGGAAAGCGGTCGTTCTCGTCGATCTCGGCGGCGATGGGCGCCACGTGGCGTTCGACCATGCGGCGCACGCTGTCGCGAAAGGCGATCTGTTCTTCGGTGAAGTTCATGGCGGGGTTTCCTTGGTGATCCAGCGGGGGTTGTTGATGGCCAGCGCCTCGGCCAGCGCGGAACGCAGGTGGGTCGCGACGCCGGGCGCGTCGGGGTCGAGTCGGCCGTCGCGCGGCGCATCGGCCAGTGCGAGGGAAGGGGAGGCGGGGAAGCTGTCGCCCTGCAGCAGTGCGAGCAGGCGCTCGCTCGCCGCGGCGTCGTGCGCGGCGCCGAGCCGCAGCTCGCGCTCGACGATGCGCAGCACGTTGATCGCGATGCGGGTCTGGAAGCGGTGGTAGCCCTCGAGCGAGGGCATCAGCTCGTCCTCGAGATAGCGCGCGGTCGCCGCGAGCAGGGTGGGGGCGGGCGGTACGCTGTCGGACATGGACTCGGCTCCTTTCTTCAACGATCGACGAGCTGGAAGAAGTCCCACAGCGGCTCTTCCATGCGGCGGCCCACGGCGCACAGCTCCAGGCTCGCGGGCGTGCCGTCGTCGCGGGTGGCGAGGCCGCGGCGCACGCAGCCGATGGCCCACTTGAGGTTGGAGAAGGCCTCCCAGAAGCGCACGCGCGCGGGATCGACCGGCGCGCCGCCGGCGCGCTCGTAGGCCGCGTACAGGTCCTCGCGCGCACCGAAGCCGCCGACCTCGGGCGCGGCGCCGAAGCGCCAGGTCCGCATGCACAGCACGCCGAGGTCCTGCATGGGATCGCCGCGGCGCGCGATCTCCCAGTCGAGCACGCAGCGGATGCCTTCGGGCCCGACGATCAGGTTGCCGGTGCGGAAGTCCGCATGCACCAGCGCGTCGGCATCGTCCGCGGGCAGGTGGCGGCGTACCCATTGCAGCGCGAATTCGAGCGCGGGATGACGAAAGCCCGTGGCATCGAGCAGGCCCGCGTACACCGCGAGTTCCTGCGCGGGCGAGAGCCGCTGCAGGAAATCCAGTCCGGTGGTGGGCATGCGATGGATCGTCGCGAGAATCCGCCCGGCCTGCTCGGCCATCGCCGCGCGCGCACCGGCATGCGCGGGATCGGCGACCAGCTTGCGTCCCAGCGTCTCGCCTGCCACATGCTCGGTGATGTAGCCGCGGCCGAGGCCATCGTGCAGGTCGAGGATGGCGCGCACCCTGGGCGCCGGCACGCCGTGGCTGCGCGCGGCGATCATCAGCCGCGCATCGTCGGCGGCATCGAGCTTGGGTGCCGACGATTCCTTTCTTTCGGGCGCGGCCGCGGGCGCCTGCTGCAGGATCAGCGCGACAGGGCCGTCGGCGGTCGCGAGCTCGAAGGACCAGGTGGTCTTGGTCGCGCCGCCCGTGAGGCGGCGCAGCGCCTCGACGCGGCCGTGCAGGCCCGCATGGCGGCCCAGCGCTGCGGCGAGCCGTTGCGCCATCGCTTCCGTGGCGGGCTCCATCTCAGATCCTGCGGCCGGCGCCTTGCCAGAACGGGTCGCGCAGG
The DNA here is from genome assembly GCF_058244205.1 of Variovorax sp. 20P10.2.4. Taxonomy (NCBI): domain Bacteria; kingdom Pseudomonadati; phylum Pseudomonadota; class Betaproteobacteria; order Burkholderiales; family Comamonadaceae; genus Variovorax; species Variovorax sp. 20P10.2.4. Next base: position 2,046 of record NZ_JBZAYE010000130.1, on the reverse strand, counting down.
CGGCGCTTGAAGATCTTGCCGCTGTCCTCACGCGGCAGCGCCGCATGGAAATCGATGCGGCGCGGGACCTTGTACCGGGCCAGCCGCTCGGCGAGGAAGGCGCGGATCGCTTCCGCATCGGGCGCGGCGCCGGGCATGCATTCGATGGCCGCGGCCAGCGATTCGCCCATCTCGTCGTCGGGAATGCCGAACACCGCGCAGTCGCGCACCGCGGGGCATTGCAGCAGCACGGCCTCGATCTCGGCCGGATAGATGTTCACGCCGGCCGAGATCACCATGTCGGCGCGGCGGTCGCACAGGTACAGATGGTCGTCCTTGACGTAGCCCACGTCGCCGCAGCTGATCAGCCCGTCGCGCTCGACCTCGCGGCGCTTCTCGGGATGGTTGTGGTACGTGAAGTCGGCATAGGCCGGCACGCGCACGAAGATCTCGCCGATCTCTCCCGGTGCGACCAGGCGGCCGTCCTCGCCGTAGAGCGCCATGCGCGCGCCGGGCGTCAGCCGGCCCACGCTGCCGGGAAATTCCAGCCAGTCCTGCGGCGTGCTCAGCGTGGCGGTGCCGACCTCGGTGCCGCCATAGGTCTCGTACACCACCGGGCCCCACCAGTCCATGAGCGCGCGCTTGGTCTCGGGCGCGCAGGGCGCGCCGGTGTGGGTGACCCAGCGCAGCGAGCCCAGGTCGTAGCGGCGGCGCACCGCCTCGGGCAGCTTGAGCATGCGCACGAACATCGTGGGCACGGCCACCATGTGGCTGATGCGGTGGCGTTCGATCGCGGCGAGCACGGCCTCGGGATCGAACTTGGTCTGCATCGCCAGCAGCTCGCAGGCGGGCAACGCCTGGCGCGCATAGGCATTGGGCGAGGCGTGGTACAGCGGCCCCGCGATCAGCGCGCGCACGCCGGGCTGCAGGCCGTACACGCTGCGCAGCAGTTCGACATAGGCGCGTGCCTGCTCGGGCGTGGCGGCCTCGCGTCGCACGCCCTTGGCGCGGCCGGTGGTGCCCGAGGTGTAGATCATGGTGGCGCGGCTGCGCATCGGCGGGCCGTCCCAGGGCGCGAAGCCTTCGAGCCAGGCGTTCCATTCGAGCGCATCGGTCGGTGGCGCGGCATCTTCTTCGGTCAACGAGAAGGCGCGAATTGCCTCGGGTGGCGTCGGTACCGTCACGACGATGATGTCCGCGGGGATGCGGTCGCGCACTGGCGCGAGCAGGTCGGCGTGGCCCACGAGCACGCGCGGGCGCGCGTCCTCGACGATGTAGAGCACCTCCTCGGGCTTGCCGTGCCAGTTGATGGGCACGGCGTAGGCGCCGAGCGCGGCCACGGCCTGCTGCGCCTCGAGGAAGGCGAAGTCGTTGCGCAGCAGCAGCGCCACCGCGTCGCCTTCGCGCACGCCGAGCGCGTCGAGGCCGCGTGCGGCCTGCAGGGCGCGCCGGGTCAGCAGGTCGCGCGCCATGGCGCGCCCGTCGAGGATCACCTGGCTCATGTCGTCGTGTCTCCGATGGGGGCGAACGGCGGCTCCGTCCACCAGGGGTAGGGCGCGGGCATGCCGGTGCTGACGGCATCGGGAAAGCGCGCGGGCCGCTTCTCGCGGAACGAGGCCACGCCCTCGGCCGCGTCGGCCGAAGCGCCACGCGAGCGCAGCGCGGCGCTTTCGAGACGATGGGCCTCCATCGGATGCGGCGCGCCGAGCATGCGCCACATCAGTTGCCGCGTGAGCGCCACCGACACCGGTGCCGCATGCGTGGCGATCTCCGCGGCCAGCGATTGCGCGCGCGCCAGCAGCTCGCCGGGCTCGCACAGCTCGCTCACGAGGCCGCCCGTGTGGGCTTCCTCGGCATCGAAGACATGGCCGCCCATGCTCCATTCCAGCGCCTTCGAGATGCCCGCCACGCGCGGCAGGAACCAGCTCGCGCAGGCATCGGGCACGATGCCGCGGCGCGCGAAGACGAAACCGAAGCGCGCGTCGCGCGAAGCGATGCGGATGTCCATCGGCAGCAGCAGCGAGGCGCCGATGCCGACCGCCGCGCCGTTCACGGCGGCGATCAGCG
>NZ_JBZAYE010000013.1:0-37102 GCF_058244205.1 Variovorax sp. 20P10.2.4 | reverse complement strand
GGCCAGCAGGTCGCCGGCGCGCAGCGTGTCGTGCAGCCGGCGCGCGACCTCCACCAGGAAGTCGTCGCCGGTCTCGTGGCCGTGCAGGTCGTTGATCTTCTTGAAGCCGTCGAGGTCGACGAAGGCGACCAGCACGCCGGTGCCGTCGCGCTGGCCCTGGGCCAGCATGCGGCGCAGGCCCTCGAGGAAGGCGCGCCGGTTCGGCAGGCCGGTCAGCGCGTCGGTCGCGGCATGGGTGGCGAGCTCGGCATTGGCCGCCGAGAGGCGCTGGAACAGCTGCTCGCGCTCGACCTGGTGGCCGATCAGCCGCGCGAACAGGCCCAGCACGTTGGTGGCGTTGGCCGGCAGCGGCTGGCGCTCGGCACTGGCCGCGCACAGCGTGCCGTAAAGGCCGCCGCTGTCGGTGCGCACCGGGGTGCTCACATAGGTCTGGATGCCGAGCTCGCGCGCGGCATCGGAATCACCCCAGCATTCGGCGACGTTGTCGGTGTAGACACGGCCTTCGTCGAGGGCGCGCTTGCACAGGGTGTCGGCCCAGGGCACGGCGAGGCCCTCGGGAATCTGCAGCCGCCGCACGTTGCGCGCATACAGGATGTGCTGGAGCCCCTGCTCCAGGTCGATGCGCGTGAGGTAGGTCGACTCCAGGCCGGTCACGGCCTCGAGCATCTCGAGCATGGGACGGGTCAGGTCCTCGAGGGTCCTGGCCGACGATACGGAACTCGAAAGCTGGGTCAGCAATGTGTCCATGGGGTCCATTCTGCCGTTCAGACAGAAAAAAGAAACATTTGGTATTCAATTCACAAGAATTTGTGAACTTTTGTCGCGAAACTGGCCCGGCGGAGCGGGCCGCCGGGCGGGCCATTCAGGCCTCCAGGGCTTCCATCAGCTCGGTTTCGATCGCGGCCTGGGTGCGCTGGCCTTGCAATTCGGGACCGCTGATGAGGAAGCTGTCTTCCACGCGCTCGCCCAGGGTCGTGACCTTGGCGAGCTGCAGGTTCAGGTGGTGCCGTGCCAGCACGCGCGCCACCGAATAGAGCAGGCCGGCGCGGTCGCTGGCCGAGATGCTGAGCACCCAGCGCTGCGCCTTCTCGTCGGGCACCAGGCTGATGCGCGGCTTGATCGGGAAGCTGCGCACCCGGCGCGACACCCGGCCCATGCTCGGCAGCGGCAGGGCGCCGGCCTCGGTCAGGGTCTGCGCGAGCCCGGTCTCGACCATGTTGATCAGGTCGCGGTAGTGATCGGGCAGAAAGGTGGTCACCACCTGGAAGGTGTCGAGCGCGTAGCCGTTGCTCGTGGTGTGGACCTTGGCGTCGAGGATGCTGAACGAGGCCTGGTCGAAGTAGCCGCAGATGCGCGCGAACAGGTCGGGCTGGTCGGGCGTGTAGACCACCACCTGCAGCCCTTCGCCCACCGGCGACAGGTGCGCGCGCACCACCGGCGGCGCGGCCGGGTCGATCGGCACGTTCTTCGGCGGCACGAAGCGCGACAGCTGCATCGCGTGCCAGGCGATCTCGCTGGCGTCGTGGCGCATGAAGTAGCCCACGTCGAGCGTGTCCCACAGCGCCTTGTGCGCCTCGAAGCGCTGGGCATGCAGCGCGAGCTGCACCAGCGCCTCGCGCTTGCGCGACTCGACCTCGGTGTCGGGATCGGGCATGCGCCCGCCGAGCGCGCGCAGGGTGTAGCGGTACAGGTCCTCGAGCAGCTTGCCCTTCCAGGCATTCCACACGCGCGGCGAGGTGCCGCGGATGTCGGCCACCGTCAGCAGGTAGAGCGCCGTGAGGTAGCGCTCGTTGCCCACGCGGCGCGCGAAGGCGCCGATCACCTCGGGGTCGCTCAGGTCCTGCTTCTGTGCCACCTGGCTCATCACCAGGTGCTCGGAGACCAGGAACTCGATCAGCTTCGAATCCTCGCGCGAGATGCCGTGCTGCTTGCAGAAGCGCGCCACGTCGCGCGCGCCCAGCGTGGAGTGGTCGCCGCCGCGGCCCTTGGCGATGTCGTGGAACAGCGCGGCCACGTACAGCAGCCAGGGCTTGTCCCAGCCGGCCGCGAGTTGCGAGCAGAACGGGTACTCGTGGGCGTGCTCGGCGATGAAGAAGCGCCGCACGTTGCGCAGCACCATCAGGATGTGCTGGTCGACCGTGTAGACGTGGAACAGGTCGTGCTGCATCTGTCCCACGATGCTGCGGAACACGCGCAGGTAGCGCCCCAGCACCGAGGTCTGGTTCATCAGCCGGAAGGCATGCGTGATGCCGTAGGGCTGCTGCAGCATCCGCATGAAGGTCTCGTGGTTCGCCGGATCGTTGCGGAACTTGCTGTCCATCACGTGGCGCGCGTTGTAGAGCGCGCGCAGCGTGCGCGCCGACAGGCCCTTCACGCCGATGGTCTTCTGGTAGAGCAGGAAGGTCTCGAGGATGGCGTGCGGCTCGCTCTCGTAGAGGTCGTCGCGCGCGATCTCGATCAGGCCGGCGCGCTCGAAGAAGCGCTCGTTGATCGGCGTCGGCAGCTCGTCGATCGGCTGCAGCCGCTCGGAGATGTTGAGCAGCAGGATCTGGTTGAGCTGCGAGACCGCCTTGGCGGCCCAGTAGTAGCGCCGCATCAGCGCCTCGCTCGACTTGCGCTGCGACTCGCTCACGTAGCCGAAGCTCGCGGCCACCGCGGTCTGCAGGTCGAACACCAGCCGATCCTCGCGCCGGTTGGCGATCACGTGCAGCCGGGCGCGGATCAGCGACAGCAGCGCCTCGTTGCGCTTGATCTGCTGCGCCTCGAAGGGCGTGGCCAGGCCGTTGCGCGCCAGGTCGTCCCAGCGGCTGCCGAAGCCCGCGGCCTTGGCGACCCAGAGGATGGTCTGCAGGTCGCGCAGGCCGCCCGGCGATTCCTTGCAGTTGGGCTCGAGCGCATAGGGCGTGTTGTCGAACTTCTGGTGCCGATGCCGCATCTCCTGCGACTTGGCGATGAAGAAGGCCTGCGGATCGATCACCGTGCCGAAGCGCTTGCGGAAGGTCGCGAACAGCTTCTTGTCGCCCACGATCAGCCGCGCCTCGAGCAGCGAGGTCTGGACCGTGACGTCCTTCTCGGCCTCGGCCAGGCATTCCTCGATGGTGCGCACGCTCGAGCCGATCTCCAGGCCGGCATCCCAGCACTGGCCGATGAAGGCCTCGAGACGCGCCGGCTCGACCGCCTGCTCGCCGCCCTCGGGCGGCAACAGCAGCAGCACGTCGACGTCGGAATAGGGGAACAGCTCGCCGCGCCCGTAGCCGCCGACCGCCACCAGCGCCAGGCCGTCGCCGAACTCGGCGTCCTGCCACAGCGTCTGCAGGCTCTCGTCGGCCAGCGCCGCGAGCTGGCGCAGCACCGTGTGCACGCTGCGCGTGGGCGCGCGCGCGAAGCGCAGGGTTTCGAAAAGGGCGAGCTTCTTCGCGCGGTAGGCTTCGCGCAGCGTCGCGACGTCGTGTCGGGCGGCTTCGATCATGGCGGTGGAGTGGCGCGGCGGGCCGCGCGGCTCATGTCCTGATGGCGCTCACGAAGGAGGGCAGCGGCGGGCTGCCCTCGGACAGGGTCAGCACCTCGTAGCCCGTTTCGGTGACCAGCACCGTGTGTTCCCACTGGGCCGAGAGCGAATGGTCGCGCGTGACGATGGTCCAGCCGTCGTACTGGCCGCCCTTGAAGTCTTCCTTCACCTCGCGCTTGCCGGCGTTGATCATCGGCTCGATGGTGAAGATCATGCCGGGCTTGAGCTCTTCCATGGTGCCGGGGCGGCCGTAGTGCAGCACCTGCGGTTCTTCATGGAAACGCTGGCCCACGCCGTGGCCGCAGAACTCGCGCACCACCGAGAAGCCCTGGCCCTCGGCGAACTTCTGGATCGCGTGGCCCACGTCGCCCAGGTGGGCGCCGGGGCGCACCTGCAGGATGCCGTGCCACATGGCCTCGAAGGTGATGTGGCACAGGCGCTTGGCCGCGATCGAGGCATCGCCCACGACGTACATGCGGGAGTTGTCGCCGAACCAGCCGTCCTTGATGACGGTGACGTCGACATTCATGATGTCGCCCTTCTTCAGGGGCTTGTCGTTCGGGATGCCGTGGCACACCACGTGGTTGACCGAGGTGCACAGCGACTTGGGGAAGGGGACGCTGCTGGCGCCCATGTAGCCCACCGTGGCCGAGGTGGTGCCCTGCTTGACCATGTACTCGGCGGCCAGGCGGTCGACGTCGTTGGTCGTGATGCCGGGCTTGATGAAGGGCGTGAGGTAGTCCAGCACCTCGGACGCGAGGCGGCAGGCGACGCGCATGGCGGCGATGCCCGCGGCGTCTTTGTAGGTAATGCTCATGCATGGAATTATCCCATCCGGGCGAAGAAATCAGCGCCCGAACGGGCTCTGGCCGGCCGCCCGGGCGAGGCTTTCGCCATGACCTAAAATTCGCGTCCTGCGCGGACGGCCCCAGTCAGCGGCCGCCCGCCCACGGATTTCCAGACCTCTCCAAAGCCCAACGCGGCCCCAAGGCCCCACCCATCGTGACGCAGTCCGCTTCCGTTTCCACAGCCCTTCCCGTCGTAACCATCTTCGAGGGCGGCAGCGCACTCAGCGAATTCCGCGCGCGGCAGCTCCTGCCGAAGCTCCAGGCCGTCGATCCGCGCATCGAGGGCATCGCCGCGCGCTTCGTGCACCTGGTGGTGACCGACGGTGCGCTCGACGCCGCGGGCCGCGAGCGCTTCGAGGCGCTGCTGAGCTACGGCGAGCCCTTCGAGGCGCCGGCGGCCAAGGCCTCGGCGGCGGTGGTCGTCACGCCGCGCCTGGGCACGGTGTCGCCCTGGGCCTCCAAGGCCACCGACATCGCCCACAACTGCGGCCTGGCGCTGCGCCGGGTCGAGCGCGTCACCCAATATCACCTGAAGCTCAAGGCCCCGCTGCTGGGCAAGGCGCCGGTGCTCGAGGGCGAGGCGCTGGCCGCCGCGGCCGGCCCGCTGCACGACCGCATGACCGAATCGGTGCTCGCCACGGTCGGCCAGGCCGCCAGCCTGTTCAGCGAACTGCCGGCCCAGCCCATGGCCACGGTCGACGTGCTGGCCCAGGGCCGCGCGGCGCTGGAAGCCGCCAACAGCGGCTTCGGCCTGGCGCTGGCCGAGGACGAGATCGACTACCTGGTCGATGCCTTCACGAAGCTGGGCCGCAACCCCAGCGACGTCGAGCTGATGATGTTCGCCCAGGCCAACAGCGAGCACTGCCGCCACAAGATCTTCAACGCCGACTTCACCATCGACGGCGCGGCGCAGCCGCAGAGCCTGTTCTCGATGATCCGCCACACCGAGCGCCAGAACCCCCAGCACACGGTGATCGCCTATGCCGACAACGCCTCGGTGATGGAAGGCGGCGAGGTCGAGCGCTTCATCCCGCGCGGCGCCGATGCCGCGGGCACGCCGGCCTACACCAAGGACACGGCGCTGACCCACGTGCTGATGAAGGTGGAGACCCACAACCACCCGACGGCGATCTCGCCGTTCCCGGGCGCCTCGACCGGCGCCGGCGGCGAGATCCGCGACGAGGGCGCGACCGGCCGCGGCTCCAAGCCCAAGGCCGGCCTGACCGGCTTCACGGTCTCGAAGCTCTGGCCCGAGGACGGCCACTACGGCAAGCCCGAGCACATCGCAAGCCCGCTGCAGATCATGACCGAGGGCCCGCTGGGCGGCGCCGCCTTCAACAACGAGTTCGGCCGGCCCAACCTGCTGGGCTACTTCCGCGAGTACGAGCAGGCCCTGGCGAGCGACCTCGATACCGTGCAGCGCGGCTACCACAAGCCGATCATGATCGCGGGCGGCCTCGGCAGCATCGACGCCACGCAGACCAAGAAGATCCGCTTCCCGGCCGGCTCGCTGCTGATCCAGCTCGGCGGCCCCGGCATGCGCATCGGCATGGGCGGCAGCGCCGCCAGCTCGATGGCCACCGGCGCCAACGCGGCCGAGCTCGACTTCGACTCGGTGCAGCGCGGCAACCCCGAGATCGAGCGCCGCGCGCAGGAGGTCATCAACCACTGCTGGCAGCAGGGCGCGGCCAATCCGATCCTCGCGATCCACGACGTGGGCGCGGGCGGCCTGAGCAATGCCTTCCCCGAACTGACCAACGACGCCGGCCGCGGCGCGCGCTTCGACCTGCGCGCGGTGCCGCTCGAGGAATCGGGCATGGCGCCGAAGGAGATCTGGTGCAACGAGAGCCAGGAGCGCTACGTGCTGGCGATCGCGCCCGAGTCGCTCGAACAGTTCAAGGCCTTCTGCGAGCGCGAGCGCTGCCCCTTCGCGGTGGTCGGCGTGGCGACCGAGGAGCGCCAGCTGCTGGTGGCCGACGAGGGCGCCGCGCTGCAGCCGGTCGACATGCCGATGGACGTGCTGCTCGGCAAGCCGCCCAAGATGCACCGCGACGTGCAGTCGGTGGCGCGCAGCTTCCAGCCGCTCGACCTCACGGGCGTCGACCTGCAGAAGGCCGCGATCGACGTGATGTCGCACCCGACCGTCGCCTCCAAGCGCTTTCTGATCACCATCGGCGACCGCACCGTGGGCGGCCTGAGCCATCGCGACCAGATGGTCGGCCCGTGGCAGGTGCCGGTGGCCGACTGCGCCGTGACCCTGGCCGACTTCCAGGGCTTCGCGGGCGAGGCGATGAGCATGGGCGAGCGCACGCCGCTGGCCGCGTACGACGCGCCGGCCTCGGGCCGCATGGCGGTGGCCGAGGCCATCACCAACCTGCTGTCGGCGCCGATCGAGCTGTCGCGCGTCAAGCTGTCGGCCAACTGGATGGCCGCCTGCGGCGAGCCCGGGGAGGATGCCGCGCTCTACGCCACGGTCAAGGCCGTCGGCCTCGAGCTCTGCCCGGCGCTGGGCATCTCGATTCCGGTCGGCAAGGATTCGTTGTCGATGCGCACGCAGTGGAAGGAGGGCGGCGAGACGAAGAAGGTGACCTCGCCGGTCAGCCTGATCGTGAGCGCTTTCGCCTCTCTCGACGACGTGCGCGGCACGCTCACGCCGCAGCTCGACGCCAGCGAAGAAGACAGCACGCTGGTGCTGGTCGACCTCGGCCGCGGCCAGCACCGCATGGCCGGCAGCATCCTGGCGCAGACGCTGGGCCAGAGCGGCGACACCGTGCCCGATCTCGACGATCCGGCACAGCTGGTGGCACTGGTCAATGCCGTCAATGCGCTGCGCGCCGACGGCAAGCTGCTCGCCATGCACGACCGCAGCGACGGCGGCCTGTTCGCCGCGGCCTGCGAGATGGCCTTCGCGGGCCACGTGGGCGTGGCGCTCAACGTCGACATGCTGGTGACCGAGGGCGACGGCATCTCCGACAGCCGCATGGAGACCGGCGACGCCAAGAACTGGGCGCAGCAGGTCAGCGCGCGGCGCGAGGAGCTCACGCTCAAGGCGCTGTTCAACGAGGAACTCGGCATGTTGCTGCAGGTGCGCACCGCCGAGCGCAACGAGGTCATGCAGGTGCTGCGCGCCCACGGCCTGAGCACCCACAGCCATTTCGTCGGCAAGACCCGGCCCGCGAGCTCGGCCATCGAGGCCGGCAAGGGCAAGCTCGAGGTGTGGCGCGATGCCAAGTCGGTGTTCAGCGCCAGCCTGCACGACCTGCACCAGGTCTGGGACTCGGTGAGCTGGAAGATCGCGCGCGAGCGCGACAACCCGGCCTGCGCCGATGCCGAGCACGCGGCGGCCGGCGAGCCCGCCGACCCGGGCCTGCACTGGCACCTGCTGGCCGGCGCCGAGCCCGCCGCACCCGCGGTGCTGGCTTCGCGGCCCAAGGTCGCGATCCTGCGCGAGCAGGGCGTGAACTCGCACGTCGAGATGGCCTATGCCTTCAACGAGGCCGGCTTCGAGGCCTTCGACGTCCACATGACCGACCTGCAGTCGGGCCGCGCGCGGCTCGCCGACTTCAAGGGCGTGGTGGCCTGCGGCGGCTTCAGTTACGGCGACACGCTGGGCGCCGGCATCGGCTGGGCCCGCAGCATCACCTTCAACCCGCGCCTGGCCGACGAGTTCAAGCGCTTCTTCGGCCGCGCCGACACCTTCGGCCTCGGCGTGTGCAACGGCTGCCAGATGTTCGCCGAACTGGCCGACATCATCCCGGGCGCCGAGGCCTGGCCGCGCTTCACCACCAACCAGAGCGAGCGTTTCGAAGCCCGCCTGTCGATGGTCGAGGTGCTCGATTCGCCGAGCCTGTTCTTCGCGGGCATGGCCGGCACGCGGCTGCCGATCGCGGTCGCGCACGGCGAGGGCTATGCCAACTTCAAGCACCGTGGCGATGCCTCGAAGGCCATCGCGGCCATGCGTTTCGTCGACAACCACGGCCAGCCCACCGAGCAGTACCCGTTCAACCCGAACGGCAGCGCCGGCGGCCTGACCTCGGTGACCACGGCCGACGGCCGCTTCACCGCGGTGATGCCGCACCCCGAGCGCGTGTTCCGCAACATCCAGATGAGCTGGAACGGCGGCGACGCGAGCGCGCACAGCCCCTGGATGCGCATCTGGCGCAACGCCCGCCGCTGGGTGGGCTGATCGCCGGTCGCGACGGCCCCAATCCGGCAAGACCGGTGGGGCCTTTGATGGCCGCCGGCGCGACGGGACCGGTAGACTCGGCCGCATGCTGCGCACTTCCGCTTCCACGCTGACCGCACCGGCCCTGCCGGGCGCGCTCGCGCGTGGCCGGCGCCGCGCGGCGCGGATGACGGCGCTCAAGCGCCGATCGCCCTGGCATTCCTGAGCCCGGCGATCCTTCCTCCTCCCTTTCTTCTTTCGCGCACCTCCTGATCGCCGGGCCTCCTCCAAGCCCGCGCGCCGGCGCGTCCGTTCTGTCCCGCTCCCTCGATGGAGCCCGCGGCACGCCTTCACTTCATCAGGAGCGATTCATGCAAGCCACCGCCTCGTTCACGCGACTCGAACGAACCCTCACCCAGCTCGACCACGCACGCCTGCACAAGCTCGCCGCGCATGCGCTGCAGACGCGCGGCGCGACCGATCCGATCGCGCAGGCCCTCGAGGAGATGCTCGACTGCAGCGAGATCGTGGCGCCGCAGGACGCGTCGCCCGACCTCGTCACGATGAACTCGCGCGTCGAGCTCGAGGACCCCGCGAGCGGCGAGCGCTACACGATCACGCTGTGCTATCCGCGCGATGCCAAGCCTTCCGAGGGCGAGGTCTCGGTGATGTCGCCGGTGGGCGCGAGCCTGCTGGGCGCGCGCGTGGGGCAGCTGGTGGAATGGACCACGCCGGCCGGCGTGCACGGTTCGGCGCGCGTGGCCGCGCTGCAGTTCCAGCCCGAAGCCGCGGGCGAGTATCTGCGCTGACGAGGCCGCTTGTTCAGCCGGCGGCCGCGTTCAGCAGGCTGCCGGGCGTGGTGCCGTAGGCGCTCTTGAAGGCGCGCGAGAAATGCGAGAGGTCGCTGAAGCCGCACTGGTAGGCGGCCTGCGTGACCTGCTGCACGCGGCCCTCGGACAGGATGTGGAAGCTCTGCTCGAGTCGGCGCTTCCACAAGTGGTGCATCACGGTCGTGCCATGGGCCGCGAACACGCGCGTGAGCGTGCGCGGCGAGACATGCGCGGCCTCGGCCACGCCGGCCATCGACAGCCCGGTGTCGTCCAGGTGGGCGTCGATGTAGCGCACGGCCTTCTCGTAGATCGAGCCGTGGCGCGTGGCTGCGGCGGCGCCCTCGGCCACGTCCTGCAGTTCCATCGCGGCGCTCAGCGTGTCGAGGAAGGCCGCGGCGAAGCGCGCCTGCGCGGCCAGCGCCGAGTCGCGCGCCTCGAAGCGCAGCGCCTCCTCGGCCATGCCGTGCAGCAGCCCGGCCAGCGAGCTGCCGTCGGCGATCTTGAGCGCCATCATGTGCTCGGCCTTCGGGAAGCGCGACAGCAGCTGCTGGCGCGGAAAGCGCACCAGCAGCAGCGATTCGGGCGCGAGCTCGTGCACGAAGGGCCGTGCCGCGTCGTACAGCACGATGTCGCCGGCCGAGGCGCGCAGCGTGCGGCCCTGCTGCGCCATGTTGGCCTGGCCGCGCTGGAAGAAGGCGGCCACGATGTCGTCGTCGGGCGCGACGCGCGCGAGCTGGTCGGTGCGGATGAAGGTGTGCGGCTTCGACTGCATGCGGCACACCGTGAGGCTGCCGAGCTGCTGGCCCGAGAGGCAGCCGTCGAAGTCGCGTGCGAATTCGCCGCGCGCCGGTATCAGGCGCCGGCACACCGATTCGCGCCAGAACTCGGTCTTGTGCCGCGGCGCGAGCGCCTCGGTCGAGTGGTAGAAGCCCATGGTCGACACCCTCCGCGCCGATGGCGCGCCGCGGATTCTTGCAAGAAACAAGCCCAAAGAAAAACGGCCCGAAGGCCGTCTTGCATGAGTGAGGGCGGGCAGGGCGCGCCGCTTACTCGATCTTCGCCTTGGCGCGCAGGTCTTCCTGGTACTTCTGCAGGCGCTGCTGCTGCAGCTGCTGCGTGATCTGCGGCTTGATGTCCTCGATCTTCGGCAGCTGGGCCTGGCGGATGTCGTCGACGCGGATGATGTGCCAGCCGAACTGGGTCTTGATCGGGGCCGGCGTGGTCTCGCCCTTCTTGAGCTTGATCATCGCTTCCGAGAACTCGGGCACGAAGTTGGCGGGGTTGGCCCAGTCGAGGTCGCCGCCGTTGGCGCCCGATCCGGGGTCCTTGCTCTGCTTCTTGGCGATGTCTTCGAATTTGCCGCCCTTCTTCAGGTCGGCCATGATCTTCTTGGCCTGGTCCTCGGTCTCGACCAGGATGTGGCGCGCCTTGTATTCCTTGCCGCCGTTGGCTGCGACGAACTTGTCGTACTCGGCCTTCACGTCGGCGTCCGAGACCGGGTTGGTCTTGCGGTAGTTCTCGAACAGGGCGCGGATCAGGATCGCCTGGCGTGCGAGCTCGAGCTGGTTCTTGTAGTCCTCGGTGGCGTCGAGGCCCTGCTTCTGCGCTTCCTGCATGAACACTTCGCGCGCCACGATTTCCTCGCGCAGCTGGCCTTGCATCTCGGGCGTGACCGGGCGGCCGGCCGCGGCCAATTGCTGGGCCAGCGCGTCCATGCGTGCCTTGGGCACTGCCTTGCCGTTGACGATGGCTGCGTTCTGCGCCAGGGCAGCCATGGGAACGGCACCAAGCAGCGCTGCGGCCGCGACGGCCTGCAAGATTTGTTTTTTCATGGATTGAATGTCAGGCTGAGAAATGCGCGTTGGATGAAAGTGCGCGTGGAGGAAACCGGAGGAAAAGACACAGGGGAGGGAGCGCCGCCGCGGAGAACCGGGCCCGGCAGCCGGAGGCTGGCGGTGGATGGACGACTCAGAGCACCTCGATGGCGATGGCGTGCAGACCCTGTGCGATGAAAAGTTGGAGGGCATCATACACAAGCCGATGACGCGCCACGCGTGGCTTTCCCTCGAACAGCGGGGAGGCGATGCGCACGCGGAAATGGGTGCCGAATCCCTCGGCATTGGCCCCCGCGTGGCCTGCGTGCGCGGCGCTCTCGTCGATGACTTCGAGCGCCGTCGGCTGCAGTGCGGCGCGCAGCGCGGCCTCGAGGGCGGCCACGGTCGGTAGCGGATGCGAAGCGGTGGTGCTGCTCATGCTCAGGCGGCCGGCTTGTCGTCGCCGCTCTTGAGGTGCGGCGAGATGTACAGGCCCTGCGCCACCAGGAACACGATCGGGAACACGTAGCCCCAGAGCTTGAAGTTGACCCAGGCCTCGGTCGTGAAATAGGCCGCGACGTAGCCGTTGATGGCGGCCATGAACAGGCAGTAGCCGATCCACGCGATGTTCAGCCGCATCCAGATGCGGTCGGGCAACTCGAGCTGCGAGCCCAGCAGCATCTTGAGGAAGTTCTTGCGGAAGGCCCACAGGGCCACGGCCAGCGCCACCGCCATCGCGCCGTACAGCACGGTCGGCTTCCACTTGATGAAGCGGTCGTCGTGCAGCACCAGCGTGAGCGTGCCGAACAGCAGGATCAGCACCAGCGTGGCCTTCTGCATCGCCTGCAGCTTGCGTTCCATTGCATAGATGATCGCCATCTGCACCACCGTGGCGGCCATCAGCACGCCGGTGGCGGTGTAGATGTCGGCGAGCTTGTAGGCCCCGAAGAACAGCAGGATCGGGAAGAAGTCGAGGATCAGTTTCATGCAGTCGGATGGTGGCGGGGCCGGAAGAAAAAGGAGAAGGCGCCGCTCAGGGCTTCTTCTGGAAGTCGAGCGAGGCCGAGTTCATGCAGTAGCGCAGGCCGGTCTCGGTCGGTCCGTCGGGGAAGACGTGGCCCAGGTGCGCGCCGCAATTGGCGCAGACATTCTCGGTGCGCACCATGCCGTGCGAGCGGTCGACGATGTTGCGGATCGCGCCCGGCACGGCTTCCTCCGAGAAGCTGGGCCAGCCGCAGCCGGCGTCGAACTTGGTGGCGGACTCGAACAGCTTGGCGCCGCAGCAGACGCAGTGATAGGTGCCGTCGTCCCAGTGGGCTTCGTACTTGCCGGTGAAGGGGCGCTCGGTCGCCGCATGGCGGGTCACCTCGAAGGCGGCCGGCTCGGCACCCTTTTCGGCGAGCAGCGCTTTCCATTCGGCATCGGTTTTCTGGACGGGTGTGTTCATGATGAGCAGCTGATTTCGATCGTGGAAGCCCAGTCGGGCGGGAACCCGGCATACGCCTGCGCGCCGGGATGTTCTTCAAATGGGGATTCCAGCAGGGCCAGCAAGGTCGCCACGCCCGAGAAGTCCTTGCGGCCAGCCGCTTCGATGGCCTGCTGGCCCAGGTGGTTCCGCAGCACGTATTCCGGATTGCTGCGCAGCATCAGTTCGGCCGCCTGCTCGCGCGGGGTGTGGGCATGGCGCTCCAGAAACAATAGCAGCCAGGCGTCGAAGCCGGCGCGGTCGATGAACAGTTCGCGCACCGGCTCGATGTTGCCGTCGGCCCGGTAGCGGGCCAGGCGGCGCCAGAAGATCGTGTAGTCGGTCTTTTCGGCCGCCAGCAGCTTGAGCACGCCCTCGATCAGCGCGCGGTCGCCGTCGGCCGCATCGGCGAGGCCGAGCTTGGCGCGCATGCGGTTCTCGAAGGCGTTCGGGAACGCGGCCTTGTACGACTCGAGCGCGGCCAGCGCGAGCTCCTGGTCCTCGATCAGTGGCAGCAGGGCCTGGCCGAGGCAGAACAGGTTCCAGTAGGCCACGTTGGGCTGCTGGTTGAAGGCATAGCGCCCGCCGGTGTCGCTGTGGTTACAGATGTGGCGCGGATCGAAGCCGTCGAGGAACTGGAACGGCCCGTAGTCGATGGTGAGCCCGAGGATGCTCATGTTGTCGGTGTTCATCACGCCATGGCAGAAGCCCACGGCCTGCCAGTGCGCCAGCAGGGTGGCGGTGCGTTCGCTCACGGCCTCGAGCAGCGCCGCATAGGGGTTGCCGCCGAAGCGCTCGTTGTGGCGGCAGGCCGGGTAGTAGCGGTCGATCACGTAGTCGGCCAGCGCGCGCAGTTCCTCGTGCTGCTGGTTCGCCGCGAAGTGCTCGAAATGGCCGAAGCGGATGAAGCTCGGTGCCACCCGCGTCACCACCGCGGCGGTCTCGATCTCCTCGCGGCGCACGCGCGCGTCCGAGCCGGTCACGCACAGCGCGCGCGTGGTCGGGATGCCCAGGCCGTGCATGGCTTCGCTGCAGAGGAACTCGCGGATGCTCGAGCGCAGCACGGCGCGGCCGTCGCCCATGCGCGAATAGGGCGTGCGGCCTGCGCCCTTGAGCTGGATCTCGAGGCCGTCCGCGGTCTCTCCGAGCAGGATCGCGCGCCCGTCGCCGAGCTGGCCGGCCCAGACGCCGAACTGGTGGCCGCTGTAGACGCTGGCCAGCGGCCGCGCGCCCTCGAGCGGGATGTTGCCGCTCAGCGCCTCGAGCAGCGCGTCGCTGCGCCAGCCTTCGGGCAGGCCCAGCTCGCGCGCGACCTGTTCACTGTGGCCGACCCAGTAGGGCGGCGTGGGCGAACTCAGCGGGGTGGGGCGCAGCTCGGTGTAGAAGCGCGGCCCGAGCGTGGAGAAGCCGGTGGTGGCCCAGCCCAGGCCCAGATCGGCGCTCCCGGGCCGGGTTTCGGTCGACGTGGGGCGGTTCTCTTCGGCAAGCAGGCTCGTGGGCGTCATGCCCCGATTGTCCGGCAGAGCGCTAGACCCCTGGCCAAGGGGGGCCTCGGAGACAAAAAACTAGGCGGCGGCGCGCAGCAGCGAGCCGGCCGTGTCGCCGTGCCACAGCCGCGTGCGGTATTGCGCCGGCGGCAGGCCGAACCAGCGCTTGCAGGCGCGGAAGAAGTTGCTGCTGTCGACGAAGCCCAGCAGGTCGGCCACGTCGGTCAGCGTGTGGCGCTCCTGTGCCAGGTACTGCTGCGCCAGTTCGCGCCGGGTGCGGTCGAGCAGCGCCTGGAACGACACCGATTCCTCCTGCAGCCGGCGCTGCAGCGTGCGCTCGGCCAGGCCCAGGCCCGAGGCCACGTCCTGGCGGCGCGGCTCGCCGTGCGGCAGGCGGCGCGCGATCTCGGCGCAGACCAGGGTGCTGGTGGTGGTCTGGCCCAATTGGTCGAGCTGGTCGTCGAGCAGGTGTTCCTGCATCTCGCCGAGCTCGGGGTGGCTGGTGGGCAGCGTCATCGCCAGGTTGGCGGCCGACAGCAGCATGCGATTGGCCGGGGCGCCGAAGCGCACCTCGCAGCCGAAGGCCTCGCGGTGCGGCCGGTCGTCGTCGGGGGGCGGATAGGCGAACTCGATCGCCAGCGGCTCCATCTCGCGCCGGATCAGCCAGCGGCACTGCATCAGCATGGTGAGCAGGGCGTACTCGACGCGCTGGCGCGGGATCGGCAGGCTGCCGCCCGTGTGCTGCATCACCATCCAGCTGCCGCGCGCCTCGGGCTGCACCGAGAAGGCGGTGGCATCGGAGATCACGGGCATGTAGCGCGCGAGCCGGTCCATCGCCTCGCCGAGATCGACGCAGCAGGCCATGACGTGGGCGACGGTGCCCAACTTGCTGTGGGTGGCGGCCAGGCCGCGGTGCAGGCCCAGCGTGGGCCGGCCCGCGCGCGCCACGGCCAGTTGCCACAGCACGGTGATCTCGTCGACCGGGATGCGCGCGTTCTGCCGCAGCAGCGACTCGGGGTCGAAGCCGGCGTCGCGCAGCAGCGAGGGCACGTCCAGGCCCTCGGCCTCGAACATCCTCAGCACCCCCTCGAGCCATGCCGACGAGCTGGTGCGCAACTCGGGCTGCGGCATGCAGCCCGGACGGCGCGCAGGCCGGCGCGCGTGGCGCGGGTTGGAGGCTCCTGAAGTCATTCGATTGGCTCGCTTGCGATAGCGGTGGAAACGGCACCCGTTCCTAGAATTTTTTTCGGGTTCGGCGGGCCGGAGTATGGCCGCGGGGCACCGATGCAGGAATTCCGATTAACCCGGTGTGGAGACAAACACATGCAAGAAATGGCAACGGCACGAAAAAGCCAGGGTGCGGCAGGACAGAAGACAAGGGTGGCTTCGGCCATCGCCATGGCCGCGATCGCGGCCGCCAGCATGGCCCTCGTGGCCTGCGGCGGCGGCGGCTCGGGGTCGAGCGGATTCTTCCCGGTGGCACCGCCACCCCCGCCGCCGCCCGCGCCGCCACCGGCCGCGGACGGCCCGATGGTGCGCCAGACCACCGCCGGCAAGATCGAGGGCGTGGACGACAGCGCCGGCACCGGTACCTTGTCGTGGAAGGGCGTTCCGTTCGCCCAGGCCCCCGTCGGCGCGCTGCGCTGGGCGCCGCCGGCCGATCCCAAGGCCTGGGAGGGCGTGCGCTCCGCCGCCAAGTTCGGCCGCAGCTGTGCCCAGGGCGGGCGCTACTTCAGCCCGGCACCCGACGACGCACCCTTCGGCCTCGGCACCCGCGAGGGCTTCGGCAAGCCGGTGGGCGACGAGGACTGCCTCACGCTCAACATCTGGCGCCCGAGCGGCGACGCCGCCAAGCTGCCCGTGATCGTCTACATCTACGGCGGCAGCAACATTTCGGGTTACACGGCCGATCCGGGCTACGACGGCGCGCAGCTCGCCAAGCGCGGCAATGCCGTCGTCGTGACGATCAACTACCGGCTGGGCGTGCTCGGCTGGCTCGACCTGCCGCAGCTCAAGAACGGCGAGGCGAAGAACGACTCGGGCAACTTCGCGCTGCTCGACCAGATGCAGGCGCTGAAGTTCATCCAGGCCAACATCGGTGCCTTCGGCGGCGACGCGGGCAACGTCACGGTGATGGGGCAGTCGGCGGGCGCGGTCAACACCTGGGGCCTGGTGGTCTCGCCGGCGTCGACTGGCCTGCTGCACAAGGCGGTGCCGCTGAGCGGCGGGATCGCCTTCTCCTCGCGCGCCACCGCGCAGACCTATTCGAAGGGGCTGCTCGCGGCCATCGCCATCGCCGACGGCAAGGCCGTCGACACCACCTCGGCCAATGCCTGGGTGGCCTCGCAGACCAATGCGCAGATCGCCACCTACCTGCGCGGTCTGCCGGCCGACAAGCTGCTGACCATCGTGCTCGCGAACCCGCAGCTGGGCAACGCGCCCGCGCCGATCGAGGACGGCACCATCCTGCCCGTGAACTCGCGGGCCGAGGTCGATGCCGGCCGCTTCAACAAGGTGCCGATGCTGATCGGCAACACGCGCGATGAGGGCACGCTGTTCGCCAACCTGTTCGGCACCTTCACGGGGCAGGGCCTGGGCTTCAAGCCGACCGACTACGAACGCTTCGGGCTGCAGTACAACTTCAACCCCGATGCACCGGTCACGCTCACCGAGGCCGACCTGATCAACGCACCCTACCTGCCGGTAGGTAAGCCGCTGACGGGATGGAAGGCCGCCTCGGATTTCGCGACCAACGCGATCTTCCTCAACGGCCTGCCCGCGCAGATCGACTCGGTCGCGAAGTACCTGCCGACCAAGACCTGGTACTACCGCTTCGACTGGAGCCAGCAGGTGGCGCCGTTCAATACCGTCTACGGCGCGACGCACGGCCTCGACACGGTGTTCATGTTCCACAACTTCGGCACCAACATCTTCTCCTTCGCCTATGGCGAGGCGAACCGGCCGGGCCGCGAGGCGCTGTCGGACGCGATGGTCGGCAGCCTGTCCGCGTTCGCGCGCACCGGCGATCCGAACCATGCGGGCCTGGGCGTGACCTGGCCCAACTGGCCGCGCAAGATCGTGCTCGACGCCAGCAAGACGCCGCTGCAGAACAGCGCGCCTTGAGCATTGCGCCCACCGGCAAGGCACGCCACCGCGACGGCCATGGCCGTCGCGGTGGTGGCGAAGGTCGCGCGACGGGCGAGGCGTCTGCATGCTCCGGCGGACGCCAGCTGTCATCCGGACGACAGATCGGTCCTCGCAGACTGCGGGTTTCTGTCATTGTGCGAACGCACATAAATTGCGTGAATCGCCGTAATCTTTGAAACCGCTGAATTTTGTTGAAAGAAGGAGCCTGTAGATGCTGGGTTTGATGCAAGACCGACCGCTTTTGATCTCGTCGCTGATCGAGTTCGTCGAGCGCCACAACGGTGACGGCGAGATCGTCTCGCGGCGGGTCGAGGGCGACATCCACCGCTGTACCTGGAGCGACATCGCATCGCGTTCCCGGCAGGTGGCCAACGCGCTGGACGGCGAGCAACTGCTGTTCAGCGACCGCATCGCGACCCTGGCCTGGAACGGCTACCGCCACCTGGAGCTCTACTACGGCGTCAGCGGCAGCGGCCGCGTGCTGCACACCATCAACCCGCGCCTGCATCCCGACCAGATCGCGTGGATCGCCAACCACGCCGAAGACCAGATCCTGTGCTTCGACCTCACCTTCCTGCCGCTGGTGCAGGCCGTGCATGCCAAGTGCCCGACCATCCGCAAGTGGGTCGCGCTGTGCGGGCCCGACAAGCTGCCGGTCGACAGCGGCATCCCCAACCTCGTGAGCTACGAGGACTGGGTCGGCGGCCAGTCCACCGACTACCAATGGCCGGTGTTCGACGAGAACTCGGCCTCGAGCATGTGCTACACGAGCGGCACCACCGGCAATCCCAAGGCCGCGCTCTACAGCCACCGCTCGACCATGCTGCACGCCTATGCGGCGGCGCTGCCCGACGTGATGCGCATCTCGGCGCGCGACTCGGTGCTGCCCGTGGTGCCGATGTTCCACGTCAACGCCTGGGGCATTCCGTACTCGGCCGCGCTGGTCGGCTGCAAGCTGGTGTTCCCGGGCCCGGCGCTCGACGGCAAGTCGGTCTACGACCTGATCGAAGGCGAGGGCGTGACCTTCGCGGCCGGCGTGCCCACCGTGTGGCAGATGATGCTGGGCCACATGCAGACCAACGGCCTGAAGTTCAGCGCCCTGAACCGCACCGTGATCGGCGGCTCCGCCTGCCCGCCGGCCATGATCAAGGCCTTCCAGGACCTGTACAACGTCGAGGTGCTGCATGCCTGGGGCATGACCGAGATGAGCCCGCTGGGCACGCTGTGCACGCTCAAGAACAAGCACCTGAAGCAGTCGCCCGAGGAGCAGCTCGCGGTGCGCCTCAAGCAGGGCCGCGCGATCTTCGGCGTCGACATGAAGATCGTCGACGGCGAGAACAACGAGCTGCCCTGGGACGGCAAGGCCTACGGCGACCTGCTGGTCAAGGGGCCGTGGATCGTCAAGGAGTACTTCAAGGGCGAGGGCGGCGATCCGCTGATCGACGGCTGGTTCCCCACCGGCGACGTTGCCACCATCGATGCCGACGGCTACCTGCAGATCACCGACCGCAGCAAGGACGTGATCAAGTCCGGCGGCGAATGGATCAGCTCGATCGACATCGAAAACATCGCGGTCTCGCATCCGGCCATCGCCATGGCGGCGTGCATCGGCGTCTTCCACCCCAAGTGGGACGAGCGCCCGATCGTCGCGGTGGTGAAGAAGCCCGGTGCCGAGGTCACGCGCGAGGAACTGCTGAAGTTCTACGAAGGCAAGACCGCCAAGTGGCAGATCCCCGATGACGTGGTCTTCGTCGAGGCGATTCCGCTGGGCGCCACCGGAAAGATCCTCAAGACCCGGCTGCGCGAGCAGCTCAAGGACTACAAGCTGCCCGGCCTGTAAAGCGGGTGGGGCGGTGGCCGTGTCGCCTAGGCGATAGCACGGCCACCTCCGCGGCCCGGCTTGCGGGCAATCCCTGTGCGGACGAAAAAAGTGCGCTTGTACGCTGCGGATGCAGCCAATCGGGCAGCCCTTCAACCTGGAGACTCTTCATGCGTTTTGCCCTCAAGTCCATCGCCGTGTGCGCCCTGCTGGCCGGTGCCGGCGCGTCCTTCGCCCAGAAGGGCGAGACCGTCAAGATCGCCTGGCTCGATCCGCTCTCGGGCCTGATGGCCGCGGTGGGCACGAACCAGCTCAAGACCACGCAGTTCCTGGCGGAAGAGTTCAACAAGAAGAACGCCTCGGGCGTGAAGTTCGAGATCATCGGCATCGACAACAAGCTCAGTCCGCAGGAGACCACCGCCGCGCTGCGCTCGGCGCAGGACCAGGGCGCGCGCTACATCATGCAGGGCAACGGCTCGGGCCCGGCGCTCGCCATCATCGATGCCGTCGAGAAGAACAACGCGCGCAATCCGGGCAAGGAACTGCTCTTCATGAACTACGCGGCGGTCGACCCCGACCTGACCAACAGCAAGTGCAGCTACTGGCACTTCCGCGTGGACGCCGACACCTCGATGAAGATGGAGGCGCTGACCACCTGGATGAAGGACCAGACCGACATCAAGAAGGTCTACATCCTCGGCCAGAACTACGCGCACGGCGTGCAGGTCAGCAAGTACGCCAAGGAAAACCTCAAGACCAAGCGCCCCGACATCCAGATCGTGGGCGACGACCTGCATCCGCTGGCCCAGGTGCGCGACTTCGCGCCCTACATCGCCAAGATCAAGGCTTCGGGTGCCGACACCGTGATCACCGGCAACTGGGGTTCCGACCTGTCGCTGCTGATCAAGGCGGCCAACGACTCGGGCCTCAACGTCAAGTTCCTGACCTATTACGCGCCCGGCGCCGGCACGCCCACCGCCATGGGCGCCACCTCCGACGGCAAGGTCTACACCGTGGCCTATGCCCACTACAACATGGGCGGCGACATCCAGCGCCTGCTCGGGGGCTACAAGAAGAAGATGAACGACGACCTCACGCAGGCGTCGATCTACCACGTGTTCGCACTGCTCGATGCCGCTTTCGCGCAGACCAAGTCGACCGACCCGGTCAAGGTCGCGGCCGCGCTCGAGGGCATGAAGATCAAGAGCTTCAACGGCGAGGTCGAGATGCGCAAGACCGACCACCAGTTGCAGCAGGGCCTGTACATCTCGCGCTGGGAGAAGGCCAGCGCCAAGTACCCCTATGACGCCGAGAACACCGGCTACACCAATGTTCCCGTGAAATATTACGAGTCGTACGTGGCGAGCACGCCGACGACCTGCCAGATGAAGCGCCCCTGAGGCTATTCGTGCGCGCATTTCCTACCCGTCGGTAGCAACAGCCTACCGGTGGGTAGAAATTGGAGAAATGCGCTGTCGCCTGCGCGATAGAAACAGGCCTCGCGGCATCTCCCTTACGGGCATTCCCTGAGGGGAGGGGCTGCGAAGGCTTGTACGCTCGTGCAAGGTTTTTTGAATCGGTTTGACCAGGAGATATAGATCGTGAAGTTCGCTCTGAAAATCGCTACCGCAGCCATCCTTGCCGCCAGCGCCGCCGGCGCCCTGGCCCAGAAGGGTGAAACCGTCAAGATCGCATGGCTCGACCCGCTGTCGGGCCTGATGGCCGCGGTCGGCACCAACCAGCTCAAGACCTTCCAATTCCTGGCCGAAGAATTCAACAAGAAGAACGTGGCCGGCGTGAAGTTCGAGATCATCGGCATCGACAACAAGCTCAGCCCCCAGGAAACCACCGCCGCGCTGCGCTCGGCCATGGACCAGGGCGCGCGCTACGTGGTGCAGGGCAACGGCTCGGGCCCGGCGCTCGCCATCATCGACGCGCTCGAGAAGCACAACGCCCGCAACCCGGGCAAGGAAGTGCTCTACGTCAACTACGCGGCCGTCGATCCCGACCTGACCAACAGCAAGTGCAGCTACTGGCACTTCCGCCTCGATGCCGACACCTCGATGAAGATGGAAGCGCTGACCACCTTCATGAAGGACCAGCCCGAGATCAAGAAGGTCTACCTGATCAACCAGAACTACTCGCACGGCCAGCAGGTCTCGAAGTTCGCGAAGGAAAACCTCAAGACCAAGCGCCCCGACGTCGAAGTCGTCGGCGACGACCTGCATCCGCTGGCCCAGGTGCGCGACTTCGCGCCCTACATCGCCAAGATCAAGGCCTCGGGCGCCGACTCGGTGATCACCGGCAACTGGGGCTCCGACCTCGCGCTGCTGATCAAGGCGGCCAACGATGCCGGCCTCAACGTCAAGTTCTACACCTACTACGCCGTCACCAACGGCACGCCGACCGCCATGGGCGCGGCCTCGGACGGCAAGGTCTACCAGGTCGGCTACAGCCACTACAACGCGCCGGGCCCGGTCCAGCCGCTGATGGGCGAGTTCAAGAAGCGCTTCAACGACGACCTCTACACCACCGACGTCTACACGGTCTACGCGATGCTCAGCGAAGCCTTCGTGCGCGCCAAGTCGACCGAGCCGGTGAAGGTGGCCGCCACGCTCGAGGGCATGAAGTTCAAGAGCTTCAATGGCGACGTCGAGATGCGCAAGGCCGACCACCAGCTGCAGCAGGGCCTGTGGATCACGCGCTGGCAGAAGGCCGACGCCAAGAACCCGTACAGCCCGGAGAACACCGGCTACACGCTGGCACCGGTCAAGTACTACGAAGCCTACGTGGCGAGCACGCCCACCACGTGCCAGATGAAGCGGCCCTCCTGAACGCGGGACGCCCCTGAACGGTCGAGGCCCGACTTCAACACTCGGGCCTTTTTCTTTTTCATGTGATCCGAAAGACCGATGAACGTCGAATTCTTCGTCATCTCGCTGCTCAACGGCGTGAGCTACGGCCTGCTGTTGTTCATGCTGAGCTCCGGCCTCACGCTGATCTTCAGCATGATGGGCGTGCTCAACTTCGCGCACGCCAGCTTCTACATGCTGGGCGCGTACATCGCCTACACGCTGTCGAACATCGTCGGCTTCTGGCCGGCGCTGTTCCTCGCGCCGCTGCTGGTGGGCGCCCTGGGCGCCGGTTTCGAGCGCTACTGCCTGCGGCGCGTGCACAAGTTCGGCCACGTGCCCGAGCTGCTCGTGACCTTCGGTCTTTCCTACCTGATCCTCGAGCTGGTGCAGCTGGTGTGGGGCCGCTCGACCGTGCCCTACGGCCTGCCGGCGCAGCTCCAGGGCCCGCTGTTCACGCTCTACGGCACCCAGTTCCCCAAGTCGCGCTCCTTCATCATGCTGGTGGCGGTGCTGATGCTGGTGTCGGTCTGGCTGCTGCTCACGCGCACGCGCATCGGCCTCGTGATCCAGGCCGCGCTCAAGCACCCTGACATGGTCGAGGCGCTGGGCCACAACGTGCCGCGCGTGTTCATGCTGGTGTTCGGCGGCGGTGCCGCGCTCGCGGGCCTCGCGGGCGTGGTCGGCGGCAACACCTACGTCACCGAACCGGCGATGGCGGGTTCGGTCGGCTCCATCATCTTCGTGGTGGTGGTGGTCGGCGGCATGGGCTCGCTGGCCGGGGCCTTCCTGGCCTCGCTGCTGATCGGCGTGATCCAGACCTTCGCGGTCGCCATGGACCAGTCGCTGGCCGGCGGACTGCAGGCGCTGGGCATGGCGGTCAACGACCAGACCTTCGGCTACGAGCTGCTCAAGCTCACCATCTCGCAGGTCGCACCGATCCTGCCGTACCTGTTCCTGGTCCTCATCCTGATCTTCAGGCCCAAGGGTCTGCTGGGCACCCGGGAGGACTGACGCCATGACATCGACCACGCAAGCTTCGCGCTACTACCGCTTCAAGCCCTGGAACATCGGGCGCTACCTGATCTGGGCGCTGTTCGCCATCGCCCTGATCGTCGCGCCGCACCTGTTCAAGAGCAGCCTGGCGCTGACCATGCTCTCGCAGATGGGCTACCTCATCGTCATCTGCCTGAGCTACAACATCCTGCTGGGGCAGGGCGGCATGCTGAGCTTCGGCCATGCCGTCTACGTCGGGCTGGGCTCGTTCATCGCGATCCACACGATGAACCTCGCGAGCAAGGGCGCGGTGCCGGTGCCGCTGGTGCTGATCCCGCTCGTGGGCGGGCTCGCGGGCATGTTCTTCGCGATCCTGCTGGGCTTCGTCACCACCAAGAAGTCGGGCACCACCTTCGCGATGATCACGCTGGGCATCGGCGAACTGGTGGCCGCCATGGCGCTGATGTTCCCGAGCTTCTTCGGCGGCGAGGGCGGCATCACCACCGACCGCGTCTACGGCACGCCCTTCCTCGGCATGACCTTCGGGCCGCAGATCCAGGTCTACTACCTGATCGCGTTCTACTGCTTCGTGTGCACCGCGCTGATGTTCGCCTTCACCGGCACGCCGCTGGGCCGCATGCTCAACGCGGTGCGCGACAACCCCGAGCGCGTGGAATTCATCGGCTACAACACGCAGCGCGTGCGCTACTTCGCGTTCATCATCGCGGGCTTCTTCGCCGGCATCGGCGGCGGCCTGGCCTCGATCAACTTCGAGATCGTGAACGCGGCCGACAGTCTCAACGCGGTGCGCTCGGGCGGCTACCTGCTGTTCACCTTCCTCGGCGGCGCGGTGTTCTTCTTCGGCCCGATGATCGGCGCGGTGCTGCTGGTGTTCGCCTCGATCCTGCTGTCGGAGCTCTCGAAGGCCTGGCAGCTGTATTTCGGGCTGGTGTTCGTGTTCATGGTGATGTTCGCCCCGGGCGGCATCGCAAGCCTGATCATGATGAACCTGCGCGTGGCCAAGTTCGGCAAGTTCGACCGCTTCTGGTGGCTCTACCTCGCGCTCGCCGCGGCGCTGGTGCCGGTGGTGATCGGCGCGGCCGCGCTGATCGAGATGATCTACCACATCCAGCTCAACGCGGCGATGGGCTCGCGGCTGAACTTCTTCGGCGTCTCGCTCGACACCGCGGGCATGGGCAGCTGGCTCGGCGCGGTCGCGATCCTGGCCATCGGCCTGGGCGCGCTCGAGGTCGCACGGCGACGCTTCGTGCGGGTCTGGGGCCAGGCCCAGGAAGAGATCGAAACGGAAATCAAGCGTCGGGAGGCGGCGTAACACATGAGCGCTGAATACGCACTGGAACTCAAGGCGCTGCGAAAGAATTTCGGCAAGACCGAGATCATTCGCGGCGTGGACCTCGCGGTGAAGGCCGGCGAGCGCGTGGCCGTCATCGGGCCGAACGGCGCGGGCAAGTCCACGCTGTTCAACCTGATCAGCGGCCGGCTCGCGCCCACCAGCGGCGAGGTGCTGCTCAACGGGCAGCGCATCGACGGCAAGAAGCCCTACGAGATCAACCGGCTGGGCCTCTCGCGCAGCTTCCAGATCACGAACATCTTCCCCAAGCTCAGCGTGTTCGAGAACCTGCGCTGCGGCGTGCTCTGGAGCCTCGGCTACAAGTACACCTTCCTGCGCTTCCTCTCGAACCTCGACGACGCCAATGCGCGCACCGAGGAGCTGATCCGCCAGATCGGCCTGGAACGCAAGCGCGACGTGCATGCGGTGAACCTCACCTATGCCGAGCAGCGCGCGCTCGAGATCGGCGTGACCATCGCCGGCGGCGCCAACGTGATCCTGCTCGACGAACCCACGGCCGGCATGAGCAAGACCGAGACCTCGCACTTCATCGCGCTGATCAAGCACGTGACCACGGGCAAGACCCTGCTCACGGTGGAGCACGACATGGGCGTGGTGTTCGGCCTGGCCGACAAGATCGCGGTGGTGGTGTATGGCGAGGTGATCGCCTTCGACACGCCCGCGGAGGTGCGCGCCAATGCGCGCGTGCAGGAGGCGTACCTCGGTTCGTCGGTGGCCGATGCACAGGGAGCGGGACACTGAGATGCTGAAGCTTCACGACATCCACGCCTACTACGGCAAGAGCCATGTGCTGCATGGCGTTTCCTTCGACGTGCAGCCCGGCGAGATCGTCGCGCTGCTGGGCCGCAACGGCTCGGGCCGCTCGACCACCGCCAAGGCCATCATGGGCCTGGTGCATGCCGAGGGCACGCTGCGCTGGAAGGAGCAGGACATCCTGCGCAAGAAGGCCTACGAGATCGCCCACCTGGGCATCGGCTACGTGCCCGAGAACCGCGACATCTTCCCCAAGCTCACGGTGCACCAGAACCTGCTCTTGGGGCAGAAGGGCTCGGGCAAGGGCAGCCGCTGGCAGTTCGACGACATGTACGGCATGTTCCCGCGCCTCAAGGAACGCCAGCACACCGAGGCCGGCGTGCTCTCGGGCGGCGAGCAGCAGATGCTCACGCTGTGCCGCACGCTGATGGGCGACCCCGACCTGATCATCATCGACGAGCCCACCGAGGGCCTGGCACCGAAGATCGTCGAGCTGGTGGGGCAGTACCTGCGCACGCTCAAGGACAAGGGCATCTCGGTGCTGCTGATCGAGCAGAAGCTCACCATCGCGATGGCGATCTCCGACCGCGCGCTCGTCATGGGCCACGGCAGCATCGTGTTCGACGGCACGCCCGCCAGCCTGCGCGCCGACGGCGCGACGCGCAAGGAATGGCTCGAGGTCTGAGGTAGGCTGTGGAAGGCGGATGGCCGGAGGCGAAGGGCGCGAAGTCCTTGGCGTCCGGCGTCCGCCTTTGCTCCTTGTCCCTCCAGCGACTGCGTGCCATTGTTGCGCCGCGCCAAAGGCCTAAAATCCCCGGAAAAAGAACACTCGTGCTTTTTCTTTTTTCTCTTCACACACCAAGGAACGCAGCATGACGGCTGAATACAAAGTGCTCGGCGATGTCGCCGTGATCACCCTGACCAATCCCCCGGTCAACGGTCTCGGTTTCTCGACCCGCATCGGCATCACCGACGGCCTGTCGAAGGCCCATGCCGACGATGCCGTCAAGGCCATCGTCATCACCGGCGCCGGCAAGGCGTTCTCGGGCGGCGCCGACATCAAGGAATTCGGCACGCCCAAGGCGCTGCAGGAGCCCAACCTGCTGAGCGTGATCCTCGCGCTCGAAGCCGCCACCAAGCCCATCGTCGCGGCCATCCACTCGGTATGCATGGGCGGCGGCCTCGAGCTCGCGCTCGGCTGCCACTACCGCGTCGCGGCCCCGGGCACCAACGTCGCGCTGCCCGAAGTCAAGCTGGGCCTGTTGCCCGGCGCCGGCGGCACGCAGCGCCTGCCGCGCGTGCTGGGTGTGGAAACCGCCCTCAACATGATCGTGAGCGGCGAGGCCGTGAAGTCCGAAGTGCTCGCCAGCCTGCCGGGCCAGAAGCTGTTCGACAAGCTCGCCGCCTCGCCCGAGACCGTGTTCGACGAAGCCGTCGAGTTCGCGAAGTCGGTCGCGGCCAAGGGCGGCGACCTGCCGCTGGTGCGCAGCCTGCCGTGCCGCCATCCGCAGGGCGATGCCTACTTCCAGTTCACCAAGAACATGGTCGGCGGCATGTCGAAGAACTATCCGGCGCCGCTCAAGT
Organism: Variovorax sp. 20P10.2.4; assembly: GCF_058244205.1. Classification (NCBI taxonomy): domain Bacteria; kingdom Pseudomonadati; phylum Pseudomonadota; class Betaproteobacteria; order Burkholderiales; family Comamonadaceae; genus Variovorax; species Variovorax sp. 20P10.2.4. Next base: position 10,462 of record NZ_JBZAYE010000013.1, on the reverse strand, counting down.
GCATCGACGCCGTGCAGGCCGCCACCAAGCTCAAGTTCGACGAGGGCATGGCCGAGGAACGCCGCCTGTTCACCGCGCTGATGTTCACGCCCGAGTCGCTGTCGCTGCGCCACCTGTTCATGGCCGAGCGCGCCGCCTCGAAGATTCCCGACGTGCCCGAGGACACGCCCAAGCGCGAGATCAAGTCGGTCGGCGTGATCGGCGCCGGCACCATGGGCGGCGGCATCTCGATGAACTTCCTCAACGCGGGCATCCCCGTGAAGATCCTCGAGATGAAGCAGGAAGCGCTCGACCGCGGCATCGCCACCATCAAGAAGAACTACGAGGCCCAGGTCAAGAAGGGCAAGCTCAAGCAGGACAAGTACGAGCAGCGCATGGCGCTGCTGAGCACCACGCTGAGCTACGACGACCTGAAGGACGCCGACCTGATCATCGAAGCGGTGTTCGAGGAGATCGGCGTCAAGGAGAAGGTCTTCAAGGAACTCGACCGCGTCGCCAAGAAGGGCGCGATCCTGGCCTCGAACACCTCGACGCTCGACGTCGACAAGATCGCATCGTTCACCGAGCGTCCGCAGGACGTGGTCGGCATGCACTTCTTCAGCCCGGCCAACGTGATGAAGCTGCTCGAGGTGGTGCGCGGCAAGCAGACCGCCAAGGACGTGCTCGCCACGGTCATGGCCATCGGCAAGAAGATCAAGAAGACCTCGGTGGTCTCGGGCGTGTGCGACGGCTTCATCGGCAACCGCATGATCGAGCAGTACAGCCGCCAGGCCGGCTTCCTGCTCGACGAGGGCGCGACGCCGCAGCAGGTCGACAAGGCGATCGAGAAGTTCGGCTTCGCGATGGGCCCGTTCCGCATGGGCGACCTGGCCGGCAACGACATCGGCTGGGCGATCCGCAAGCGCCGCGCCGTCGAGCGCGCCGACATGAAGTACAGCCGCACGGCCGACAAGCTCTGCGAGCTGGGCCGCTTCGGCCAGAAGACCGGGGCAGGGTGGTACGACTACCAGGCCGGCAAGCGCGATGCGATCCCCTCGGAACTCGTCAACAAGATGATCGAGGACCACCGCAAGGAACTGGGCATCACGCCGCGCAAGATCTCCGACGAGGAAATCGTGCAGCGCCTGGTCTATGCGCTGGTCAACGAAGGCGCGCACATCCTCGAGGACGGCATCGCCTCGAAGTCGGGCGACATCGACATGGTCTACCTCACGGGCTACGGTTTCCCGATCTGGCGCGGCGGCCCGATGCACTACGCCTCGCAGGTCGGCCTGTACAACGTGGCCGAGACCATGAAGCGCTTCGCGAAGAACCCGCGCGACGACGCCGAGTTCTGGCAGCCCGCGGCGCTGATCCAGAAGCTGGTGGCCGAAGGCAAGTCCTTCGGCTGATCGTCCGGGACCGCGACCGCCCATGTTGAAACGCATCCTCCTGGGACTGCTGCTGGCGCTCGTCGCGCTGGCGGCGGTCGTGGCGGTCAAGACCTGGACCACGCCTTCGCGCCAACTCGCGGTGGCGCCCGCGCCCAAGCTCGACATCGACCTGCAGGCCGCCGCGAAGCGGCTCGCGGGCGCGATCCCGATCCGTACCGTGTCCAGCCTCGACGACCCGGCCGCCAACCTGGCCGAGTTCGACAGGCTGCATGCCTACCTCGAACAGAACTTCCCCAAGGTCCACGCCACCCTCAAGAAGGAAGTGGTGGGCCAGAAGGCGCTGCTCTACACCTGGACCGGCAGCGATGCCGCGGCCAAGCCCATCGCGCTGATGGCGCACCAGGACATGGTGCCGATCGCGCCGGGCACCGAGAAGGCCTGGAGCGTCGATCCCTTCGGCGGCGAGATCAAGGACGGCTTCGTCTGGGGCCGTGGCACGCTCGACAACAAGGGCAACCTGTTCGCGCAGATGGAGGCCATCGAGCTGCTGATCGCCAGCGGCTTCAAGCCCCGGCAGACCATCTACCTCGTGATGGGCGACGACGAGGAGGTCAGCGGCCTGCGCGGCGCGCAGCCGGTCGCCGAGCTGCTCAAGTCGCGCGGCGTGAAGCTCGACTGGGTGCTCGACGAGGGCCTGCTGGTGCTCGACGGCGTGCTGCCGGGCCTGAGCAAGCCGGCGGCGCTGATCGGCCTGGCCGAGAAGGGCTACGCCACCTTCTTCCTCTCGCTCGACACCGCGCCCGGCCATTCCTCGATGCCGCCCGCTCACAGCGCGATCGGCAGCATGAGCGCCGCGCTCGCGCGGCTCGAGGCCCACCCGATGCCCGGCGGCATCCAGGGCGTGGCGGGCCAGATGTTCGGCACGCTCGCGCCCGAGATGAGCGGCATCAACCGCGTGATGCTGTCCAACCTCTGGCTCACGGCGCCGCTGGTCGAAGGCCAGCTGCAGAAGAGCCCGAGCAGCAACGCGATGCTGCGCACCACCACCGCGCTGACCATCGTGCGCGCCGGCAACAAGGACAACGTGCTGCCCGGCCGCGCCGAGGCCGCCGTCAACTTCCGCGTGCTGCCCGGCGACACCATCGACAGCGTCGAGGCCCACCTGCGCAAGCAGCTCGGCAACGACGAGATCAAGATCAAGCGCTACCCCGGCAACTCCGAGGCCTCGCCGGTCTCGCCGACCGACAGCACAGGCTACCGCGCGATCGAGCAGGCGGTGCGGCAGTCCTTCCCCGACGCCATCGTGGCGCCGGGCCTCATGACGGCGGCCACCGATTCGCGCCACTTCTCGATCGTGAGCGACGCGGTGTTCCGCTTCTCCCCGTTCCGCATGAAGAACGAGGACCTCGCGCGCTTCCACGGCACCAACGAACGCCTCGCGATCTCGAACTACGGCGAGATGATCGGCTTCTATCACCAGCTCCTGCGCAACACCTCGGCTGCGCAGCCCCAGTAAACCGGCTTCCCCTTCCATCTTCGAAAAGGACCTCACCATGACCAGCGCCGTCATCGTTTCCACCGCCCGCACGCCGCTCGCCAAGAGCTGGAAGGGTGCTTTCAACATGACGCACGGCGCCACGCTCGGCGGCCATGCGGTGCAGCATGCGATCGCCCGCGCCGGCATCGAGGCCGCCGAGGTCGACGACGTGATCATGGGTTGCGCCACGCCCGAAGGCGCGACCGGCTCGAACATCGCGCGCCAGATCGCGCTGCGCGCCGGCTGCCCGATCACCACCTCGGGCATGACCATCAACCGCTTCTGCTCCTCGGGCCTGCAGACCATCGCCACCGCCGCCCAGCGCGTCATCGCGGGCGAGGGCGACGTCTACGTGGCCGGCGGCGTCGAGAGCATCTCGTGCGTGCAGAACGAAGCCAACAAGCACATGCTGGCCGACCCCTGGCTCGTGAAGCACAAGCCCGAGATCTACTGGAACATGCTGCAGACGGCCGAGCAGGTCGCCAAGCGCTACAACATCGGCCGCGACGCCATGGACGAGTACGGCGCAGCGAGCCAGCAGAAGGCCACCGCCGCGCTGGAAGCCGGCCGCTTCAAGGACGAGATCGCGCCGATCACCGTGCTGGCCGGCGTGGCCGACCCCGTGATGGGCCTGCGCACCAAGGAAGTCACGATCGAGAACGACGAAGGCATCCGCCCCGGCACCACCAAGGAAGGCATCAGCGGCATCCGCTCGGCCATTCCCGGCGGTCTGATCTCGGCCGGCAACGCCAGCCAGTTCTCGGACGGCGGCGGCGCCTGCGTGGTGGTCGACGAGAAGTACGCCGAGCGCAAGGGCCTGAAGCCGCTGGGCCGCTTCCTGGGCTTCGCGGTGGCGGGCTGCGAGCCCGACGAGATGGGCATCGGCCCCGTCTTCGCGATCCCCAAGGTGCTCAAGCGCCTGGGCCTGACGGTCAACGACATCGACCTGTGGGAGCTCAACGAAGCCTTCGCGGTGCAGGTGATCTACTGCCGCGACAAGCTCGGCATCCCGGCCGACCGCCTCAACGTGGACGGCGGCGCCATCGCCGTGGGCCACCCCTACGGCGTGAGCGGCCAGCGCCTCACGGGCCATGCGCTGATCGAAGGCAAGCGCCGCGGCGCGAAGAAGGTCGTGGTCACGATGTGCATCGGCGGCGGCATGGGTGCCGCGGGCGTGTTCGAGGTGATCTGAGCTTCGTCCTGAACCGCTGAATTCGGACTTCCGAACGCAGAAGTCGCGAAGGTTACGCAGAAGTCGCAGAAGAGAAACCAGAATTTTCATTGGTTTTTCTCTGCGACTTTTTCTTGGCCTTCCGCGCCTTCCGCGTTCGCTGTCCGACCCCGATCCCGCTTTCCTGGAACACACCATGAGCCTGCGTCCCACCCTCGATTTCCTGCTCTACGACTGGCTGCATGCCGAAACGCTGGCCTCGCGCGAACGCTTCGCCGACCACTCGCGCGAGACCTTCGACGCGGTGCTCGACACCTGCGAGCGCATCGCGCGCGAGAAGTACGCGCCGTTCAACCGCACGGTCGACACGCAGGAGCCGCACTTCGACGGCGAGAAGGTGATCCTGCCGCAGGCCACGCACGACGCGCACAAGGCCTTCGTCGAATCGGGAATGATGAGCGCGGCGCAGGACTACGACATCGGCGGCATGCAACTGCCCTACACGGTGCAGGCCGCGGCCAACAGCTTCTTCGCGATGGCCTCGGTGAGCATCGGCTCGAACATGCTGACCAGCGGCAACGCCAACCTGCTGCTGGTGCATGGCACCGAGATGCAGAAGGAGGTGTTCGCCAAGAACGAGTTCTCCGGCCGCTGGGCCGGCACCATGTGCCTGTCGGAGCCGCAGGCCGGCTCCTCGCTGAGCGACGTGGCCACGCGCGCCGTGCCCGACGGCGACGGCTTCCAGGACGATCCGCTGGGCCCGCGCTACCGGCTCACGGGCAACAAGATGTGGATCTCCTCGGGCGACCACGAGCTGACCGAGAACATCGTGCACATCGTGCTCGCCAAGATCCCCGACGAGAACGGCAAGCTGGTGCCGGGCACGCGCGGCATCTCGCTGTTCATCGTGCCCAAGCGCATGGTGAACACGCAGGGCGAACTGACCGGCGAGCGCAACGACGTGGCGCTCGCGGGCCTCAATCACAAGCTGGGCTGGCGCGGCACCACCAACACGCTGCTGAACTTCGGCGAGGGCAAGTACCCGGTCGGCGGCAAGGCCGGCGCGGTGGGCTACCTGGTCGGTGCGCCCGGCAAGGGCCTGCACTGCATGTTCCACATGATGAACGAGGCGCGCATCGGCGTCGGCACCGCCGCCACCATGCTCGGCATGGCCGGCTATCACGCCTCGCTCGACTACGCGAAGAGCCGGCCGCAGGGCCGCCTCGTGAAGAAGCCCGAGGGCGGCGAGGCCAAGGTGGTCAAGGACTCGGCCGGCCCGCAGGTGCGCATCATCGAGCACGCCGACGTGCGCCGCATGCTGCTGGCGCAGAAGGCCTATTGCGAAGGCGCGCTGGCGCTCGAGCTCTACTGCGCGCGGCTGGTCGACGAGCAGAAGACCGGCAACGAGCAGGCCGCCGACGAGGCGCGGCTGCTGCTCGAAGTGCTGACCCCGATCGCCAAGAGCTGGCCCAGCGAATGGTGCCTCGAGGCCAACTCGCTCGCGATCCAGGTCCATGGCGGCTACGGCTACACGCGCGACTTCCCGGTCGAGCAGTACTGGCGCGACAACCGCCTCAACATGATCCACGAGGGCACGCACGGCATCCAGGCGGCCGACCTGCTGGGCCGCAAGGTGCTGATGGAGAAGGGCCGCGGCCTGCAGCTGCTGGCGGGCCGCATCACCGAGACCATCGGCCGCGCCGCCAAGGCACCCGCGCTGGCCGCCCATGCCAAGGCGCTGGGCGAGGCGCTGCAGCGCGTGGGCAGCGCCACCGAGGCCGCCTGGTCCACCGGCGACCCGGCCGAGGCGCTGGTGAACGCGGTGCCGTACATGCAGGCCTTCGGCCACACGGTGCTGGCCTGGTTGTGGCTCGACGTGGCGCAACGCGCGCTCGAACTCGACCCGGCGCAGGCCGCGCCCGCGACTGCTGGCAAGATGGCGGCCGCGCGCTATTTCTTCCACTACGAGCTGCCCAAGAACGGCGCCTGGCTCAACGTGGTCGAGAGCCGCGATCCGACCTGTACCGCCTTGCCCGAAGAGGCATTCTGATGCCCGCCATTGCCATGACCCCTCCCACTCCCGCCAAGCCACCGAAACCGCATGCCACGCTCGAGAAGTGGATCTGGATCCTGATCTACGGCGGCCTGTTCCTCGTCATCCTCGGCATCGCCACCGGCCGCACCGAGCCGGCCACCGGCTGGGCCATGGCCGTGCCCGGCGGCATCGCGACCGCCGTGGGCTTCGTGCTGATCTACGTGCGCTCGCGCATGAACGACAAGTAAGGAGCGAGGCCATGCTCAGGCACATCGTGATGTGGAAGTTCAAGGCGCACGCCGAGGGCGCCGACAAGGCCGCCAACCTCGCCAAGGCCAAGGCGCTGCTCGAGGCCTGCGCGACGCTGTCGCCGGGCACCGTGCGCTTCGAGGTCGCGCTGGCCCAGCCGGGCCTGGAAGCCACCTACGACCTGATCCTCAACTCGGTATTCACCGACGCCGCCGCGCTCGCGGCCTATGCCGAGCATCCGCAGCACGTCGCGCTCAAGCCCTTCATCGGCGCCGTGCGCGAGGCACGCCAGTGCATGGACTATGAGCTCTGACGCCCCCCGAACACCACCGACACCCGGAGACATTTTCATGACCGCACGCACCACCCAGCAACTGTTCGACCTCCGCGGCAAGACCGCGCTCATCACCGGCGGCTCGCGCGGCCTGGGCCTGCAGATGGCCCACGCGCTCGGCGAGGCCGGCGCGAAGATCATGCTGAGCTCGCGCAAGGCCGACGACCTCGAGCAGGCCGCGGCCGAGCTGCAGGCCGCCGGCATCGACGCGCGCTGGATCGCCGCCGACTGCGCGAAGGAAGAGGACACCCGCCGCCTGGCCGAGGAAACCCTCCAGCGCCTGGGCGCGATCGACATCCTCGTGAACAACGCCGGCGCGAGCTGGGGTTCGCCGGCCGAGAGCCACCCGGTCGAGGCCTGGGACAAGGTGATGAATCTCAACGTGCGCGGCTATTTCATCCTGTCGCAGCACGTGGCCAACCAGTACATGATCCCGAAGAAGAGCGGCCGCATCATCAACATCGCCTCGATCGCGGGCCTCAACGGCAACCCGCCCGAGATGCAGACCCTGGCCTACAACACCTCCAAGACCGCGGTCATCGGCTTCACGCGCACGCTGGCGGCCGAATGGGGCAAGTACAACATCACCGTCAACGCGATCTGCCCGGGCTTCTTCATGACCAAGATGGCGGCCGGCCTGATCAAGTCGCTGGGCGAGGAGAAGATGGCCGCGCAGGCGCCGCTGGGCCGCCTGGGCGACGACGAAGACCTCAAGGGCCTGACGCTGCTGTACGCGAGCGATGCCGGCAAGCACATCACCGGCCAGTGGCTGGCGGTCGACGGCGGCGTGAGCGTGGTCCTGGGCGCGGCCTGAAGCAATGACCCAAGACTCCGACGACATCAACATCCGCTCGTACACGAGCCAGATCCCGTTCGCGCGCCACCTGGGCTTCGAGCTCGTGAAGTTCGAGAACGGCGAATCCGAGATCCGCTACACGGCCAAGCCCGAGCACCTCAACACCTTCGACGTGACGCACGGCGGCGCCTGCATGACCTTGCTCGACATCACGATGGCCGCGGCCGCGCGCAGCGTGACGCCCGAGACCGGCGTGGTCACGATCGAGATGAAGACCAGCTTCATGCAGCCCTCGGTCGGTCCGCTGCACGCACGCGGCACGCTGATCCACCGCACCGCCACGCTGGCCTTCACCGAGGCCAAGATCTACGACGAGCAGGAGCGCGTGTGCGCCCATGCCACCGGCACCTTCAAGTACGTGAAGCGCCGGCTGCCGACCGGCCCGGCGAGCGCCAACGCGATGCGCCCGCCGTCGACCGACTGACCGCGAACAGTCCAGGGGCGGCGGACCCCGTTCCGCCGCCGCAGTCCCAAGGCGCCTCGCGCGCCGCCATCCAGTTTCCAGGAGACACGACCATGCCGACCAACAAGCAGCAGATCCTCGACAACCGCCCCGAGGGCGAAGCCGTCGCGAGCAACTTCAGGCTCGTGACCGCGCAAACCCCGGCGCTCCAGGACAACCAGGTGCTGGTGCGCCACCATTACATGAGCCTCGATCCGTACATGCGCGGGCGCATGAACGACGCCAAGAGCTACGCCCAGCCGCAGCCGCTGGGCCAGGTGATGCAGGGCGGCACCGTGGGCGAGGTGGTCGAGAGCAAGCATCCGAAGTACGCCGTGGGCGACAAGGTGGTGGGCTTCGGCGGCTGGCAGGAGTACAGCGTGGTCGATGCCTCGCAGCCCGGCGCGCTCAAGAAGGTGGACACCACCCACGTGCCGCTGTCGCATTACCTGGGCGCGGTCGGCATGCCGGGCGTGACCGCCTGGTACGGCCTGGTCAAGATCATCGCGCCCAAGGCTGGCGAAACCGTGGTCATCACGGCGGCGAGCGGTGCCGTGGGCAGTGCCTTCGGTGCGCTGGCCAAGGCGCGCGGCTGCCGCGTGGTGGGCATCGCGGGCGGCCCGGACAAGTGCAAGTACGTGACCGACGAACTGGGCTTCGACGCCTGCATCGACTACCGCCAGCATCCCGACGTCAAGACCATGAGCGCGGCGCTCAAGGAGGCCTGCCCGAACGGCATCGACGGCTACTTCGAGAACGTCGGCGGCTACATCTTCGACGCCGTGCTGCTGCGCACCAACGCCTTCGCGCGCGTGGCGCTGTGCGGCATGATCGCGGGCTACGACGGCCAGCCGCTGCCGCTCGCGAACCCCGCGCTGATCCTGATCAACCGGCTCAAGGTCGAGGGCTTCATCGTCAGCGAGCACATGGAGGTCTGGCCCGAGGCGCTGGCCGAGCTCGGCGCGCTGGTGGGCAGCGGCAAGCTCAAGCCGCGCGAGTCGATCGCGCAGGGCATCGAGGCCGCGCCCGAGGCCTTCCTGGGGCTGCTCAAGGGCCGCAACTTCGGCAAGCAGCTGGTCAAGCTGATCTGAGGCACTGACAACGCGAAGGAGCCGGCCATGGACGCGACCCACGAGGTATTCAACCAGCCGGCACCACTGGCCGGCTACAACCTCTTCGACACCAACCGGCCCCTGCGCGATGCGTTGAATTTCAATGCGCCGCAGCTGCCGACGGAGTCGCTGCGGCAACTGGGCGAAACGCTGGGTTCGGCCGACATGCAGACGCATGCGCGGCTGGCCAACGTGCACACGCCCGAGCTGCACACGCACGACCGTTTCGGTCGGCGCATCGACGAGGTCGAGTTCCATCCGAGCTACCACCTGCTGATGACCGCGGCGGTGGGCGCGGGCCTGCACGGCACGCCGTGGCGCGCCGAGCCCGGCGCGGCCGCGTCGCCCCATGTGTTGCGCGCCGCGGGCTTCATGCTCTTCACCGAGCTCGAGCCCTCGATGCTGTGCCCGATCTCGATGACCTACGCGGCCACGCCCGCGCTGCGCGACAACGCGGCCGTGCATGCCGACTGGGGCGCGAAGCTCGGCAGCCTCGTGTACGACCCGGCGCTCAAGCCGGTGGCCGACAAGGCCGGCGTGACCATGGGCATGGGCATGACCGAGAAGCAGGGCGGCTCCGACGTGCGGGCCAACACCACGAAGGCGGTGCGCGCGGACAGCGATGGCTGGGGCGAGCGCTACGAGATCACGGGCCACAAGTGGTTCTTCTCGGCGCCGATGTGCGATGCCTTCCTGGTGCTGGCGCAGGCGCCGGCCGGACTCAGCTGCTTCTTCCTGCCGCGCGTGCTGCCCGACGGCACGCGCAACGCGATCCGCATCCAGCGCCTGAAGGACAAGCTCGGCAACAAGGCCAACGCCAGTTCCGAGGTCGAGTTCCACGGCGCCAGCGCCTGGCTGGTGGGCGAGGAGGGCCGCGGCATTCCGCAGATCCTCGAGATGGGCACGATGACGCGGCTGGACTGCGCGCTCGGCACCAGCGGGCTGATGCGCCAGGCGCTCGCGCTCGCGCTCAACCACACGGCGCAGCGCAGCGCCTTCGGCAAGCCGCTGATCGCGCAGCCGCTGATGCAGAACGTGCTGGCCGACATGGCGCTCGAGAGCGAGGCCGCCACCGCGCTCGCGATCCGCCTCGCGCGCGCCTTCGACCGGCCCGCCGACGAGCACGAGCGCCTGATGGCGCGGCTGCTGACACCGGTCGCCAAGTTCTGGATCTGCAAGCGCGGCAGCCTGCTGGGCCAGGAGGCGATGGAATGCCTGGGCGGCAACGGCTACGTGGAGGAGGGCGGCGAGGGCGTGATGGCGCGCGTCTACCGCGAGATGCCGCTCAACTCGATCTGGGAGGGCGCGGGCAACATCATGGCGCTCGACCTGCTGCGCGGCCTGCGCAAGGGC
>NZ_JBZAYE010000129.1:0-14810 GCF_058244205.1 Variovorax sp. 20P10.2.4 | reverse complement strand
TGAGCCTCATCGCATCCCCAAGAAGAAACAGGAGACACACCATGACCCTCGACGCTTTCCCCTGGCGACGCCGGCTGCTGCTGGCGGCCGCCCTCGCCTCTCTTGCTTGTGCCTCGGCGCAGGCCAACACCGCCACCGCCTGGCCCGCCAAGCCGGTCAAGGTGATCGTCAACTTCCCGCCCGGCGGCGCGGCCGACCAGATCGCGCGTGCCGTCGCGCAGCCGCTGCAGGAGGCGCTCAAGCAGCCGGTGGTGATCGAGAACCGCGGCGGCGCCAACGGCAACCTCGGCGGCGAGGCCGTGGCGCGCGCGCCGGCCGATGGCTATACGCTGCTCATGAGCTCGGGCGGCATGGTGTCGGTGAACCCGCACCTCTATGCGCGCATGAGCTTCGACCCGGCCAAGGACCTGGTGCCGGTGGCGGCCGCGGCGCGGGTGCTGGTGTTCCTGGTCGCCAAGCCCTCGCTGCCGCCGGCCAACGTGCGCGACTTCATCGCCTATGCCAAGGCCAACCCCGGCAAGCTCTCGTATGCCTCGCCGGGCAGCGGCAGCTCGCCGCACCTCGCGGGCGAGATGTTCAAGAGCCAGGCCGGCCTGTTCGCGCTGCACGTGCCCTACCGCGGCGCCGCGCCCGCGCTGCAGGACCTGCTGGCGGGCCAGGTCGACTACGCCTTCGATCCCGGCATCGGCCTGCAGCAGGTGCGCGCGGGCAAGCTGCGCCTGCTGGCCGTGGGCAGCCCGCAGCGCTCGCCGCTGTTCCCCGACGTGCCCACGCTCGACGAGGCCGGCCTGCGCGGCTTCGACGCCGACACCGTGTTCGGCTTCTATGCGCCGGCCGGCACGCCGCCCGAGGTGGTGGCGCAGCTCAATGCGCAGATCAACCGCGCGCTCGCGTTGCCGGCCGTGAAGGAACGCATCGCCTCGCTGGGCGGCGAGGCCGTGCCCGGCACGCCGGCCGAGTTCCAGCAGCGCGCCGCGGCCGATTCGCAGCGCTTCGGCGCGCTGATCCGCGAACGCCGCATCGCGGCGGATTGAACCGGGAGCACGCACCCGGACCTCCAGACCTTGCCCGATCCCCTTGCTCACTGAATCCACAACACGCAGAACGAAAGAGAGACAAGCCATGCAGACTTCCTTCCATCGCCGCCCCGGCGCCCTCGCGCTCACGCTGGCACTCGCGGCCTCGGCCATGGTCCCCGCGCTCGCGCAGGACAAGCCGGTGCAGATCAAGCTGTCGAGCTGGGTGCCCGCGCAGCATCCGCTGAACCCGGCCCTGCAGGCCTGGGCCGACGACATCAAGAAGGCCTCGAACGGCTCGATCACCGCGATCCTCTTTCCCTCGGAGCAGCTGGGCAAGGCCTTCGACCACTACGACATGGCGCGCGACGGCATCGCCGACTTCTCGTACGTGAACCCCGGCTACCAGCCGGGCCGCTTCCCGGTGATGGCCGGTGCCTCGCTGCCCTTCCTGTTCGCCAACGGCAAGGAGGGCTCGGCCGCCATCGACGACTGGTACCGCGCCTATGCCGCCAAGGAAATGAAGGACGTAAAGTACTGCTTCGCCTTCGTGCACGACCCCGGCACCTTCCATTCGCGCAAGAAGATCGTGCTGCCCGCCGACGTGAAGGGCATGAAGGTGCGGCCCGCGACCAGCACCGTGGGCCAGCTCATCACCTCGCTGGGCGGCACCAACGTGCAGGCCTCGGCGCCCGAGTCGCGCGACATGCTCGAGCGCGGCGTGGCCGATGCCATCACCTTCCCCTGGGGATCGATCGGCCTGTTCGGCATCGACAAGGTGGTCAAGTACCACATGGACGTGCCGCTGTACGTCACGCCCTTCGTCTGGGTCATGAACAAGGGCAAGTACGACGCGATGTCGGCCGGCCAGAAGAAGGTGATCGACGACCATTGCACCAGCGAATGGGCGCAGAAGGTGGCCGCGCCCTGGGCCGACTTCGAGTTCGCGGGCCGCGCCAAGATCGCGGGCCAGTCGGGCCACGAGGTCTACAAGCTCACGGCCGAGCAGCTCGATGCCTGGCGCAAGGCAGCCGCGCCGTCGGAGGCGCAGTGGTCCGAGAGCGTGAAGAAGACGGGCGAGGATCCGAAGGCCGTGATGGACGCGCTGAAGGCGAGCCTGGCGAAGCACAAGTCGGCGCTGTGACCGCCATGAGCACGCGTCCGGCCAGTGCCATGGACCGCGTGATCAACACGATCGAATGGCTGGCCGCCATCTTCGTGGGGATCGTCGCGCTCAACATCTTCGTGGCCGTGGTGCTGCGCAAGTTCTTCGACACCTCGATCCCCGACGCCTACGACTTCGGCCGCATGCTGCTCGGGATCCTGATCTTCTGGGGCATCGCGGCCACCAGCTACCGCGGCGGCCACATCACGGTCGACCTGGTCTGGACCGCAGCCGGAGCGCGCATGCGCCGCGCGATCGACATCTTCGCCACGCTGGTGCTGCTGCTGGTGGTGGCGGTGCAGACCGCGATGCTGTTCGACAAGGTGCGGCTCACCTACACCGACAACGTGCTGACCTACGACATGAACATCCCCACCTGGCCGTTCTACGCCGTGGCCTGGGCCGGCGACGTGTCGGCCGTGATCCTGATCGCCGTGCGCACCTGGCGGCTGATCTTCCATCCCGAGCTGCTGCACGACGAGCACGTCGAAGAGAAGGTGAGCGAATGAGCACCGATGCAGTCGCCCTGCTGGGCTTCGTCGCCCTGTTCGTGCTGATGCTGCTGCGCGTGCCCGTGGGCATGGCGATGGGGCTGGTCGGCGTCACCGGCTACAGCTACCTCGTGGGGCCCGGCCCCGCGCTCAAGCTGGTGGGCCAGACCTCGATGCGCACCGTGACCGACTACACCTTCGGCGTGATCCCCATGTTCATGCTGATGGGCGCGCTGGTCTCGGTGTCGGGCGTGAGCCGCGAGCTGTTCCGCGCCGCCAACTCGATGATCGGCCACCTGCGCGGCGGCCTCGGCGTGGCCACGGTGGTGGCCTGCGGCGGCTTCGCGGCGATCTGCGGCTCCTCGGTGGCCACGGCCGCCACCTTCTCGTCGGTGGCCTATCCCGAGATGCGGCGCTTCGGCTACCCGCAGTCCTTCGCCACCGGCGTGATCGCCGCGGGCGGCACGCTGGGCGCGATGCTGCCGCCGTCGACCGTGCTCGCGGTCTACGCCATCCTCACGCAGCAGGACATCGGCAAGCTGTTCATGGCCGGCATCGTGCCGGGGCTGCTCGCGATGCTGATGTACGTGCTGACCATCGTGGTCATCGTGCGCGTCAAGCCCGGCTGGCTGCCGCGCGGCGAGGCGCGGGCCTGGAGCGAGCGCGCGGCCGAGCTCAAGAACGTGTGGGCGCCGATCGTACTGTTCCTGTTCGTGATCGGCGGGCTGTACGGCGGCTTCTTCACGCCCACCGAGGCCGGCGGCGTGGGCGCGAGCGGTGCCTTCATCCTCGGCGTGCTGCGCGGGCGGCTCGACCGCGCGAAGATCCGCGAGGCCCTGCTGTCGGCCACGCGCACGGCGGCGGCGGTGTTCACCGTGCTGATCGGCGCGCTCTTGTTCGGCTACTTCCTCACCATCACGCAGAGCCCGCAGAAGCTCACCGAGTTCCTCACCGGCCTGGGCGTGGGCCGCTACGGCGTGCTCGCGCTGATCATGGTGATGTACCTGGTGCTGGGCTGCCTGATGGACGCGATGGCGATGATCATCCTCACGGTGCCGATCATCTATCCGGTGATCGTGCACCTGGGCTTCGACCCGATCTGGTTCGGCATCATCATCGTGATGACGGTGGAGCTCGGGCTGATCCATCCGCCCGTGGGCATGAACGTGTTCGTCATCAAGAGCGTGGTGAAGGACGTGAGCTTCACCACCATCTTCAAGGGCGTGCTGCCCTTCGTGGCGACCGACATCCTGCGGCTGGTGATCCTGATCGCGTTCCCGGCCATCGCGTTGTGGCTGCCCGGGCGCATGGGATGAACGCAGCAAGCAGAATCGAGACCATGAGCACCAAGGAAATCGTCTACACCGTCCGCGTCGAATTCGGCGACTGCGATCCCGCCGGCATCGTCTGGTTCCCGAACTTCTTCCGCTGGATCGACGCGGCCTCGCGCCACTTCTTCCACCAGTGCGGCGTGCCGCGCTGGGAGGAGACCACGAAGACGCTCGGCGTGATCGGCACGCCGCTGGTCGACACGCACACGCGCTTCGTCAAGACCGCGAGCTACGGCGACACGCTCGAGATCGCGGTGCGCATCGCCGAGTGGCGCGAGAAGAGCTTCGTGCAGGCCTACCGCGTGACGCGCGGCGCGGACCCGATCCTCGAATGCGAGGAGGTGCGCATCTTCGGCGGCAAGCGCGAGGACGGCAGCCTGCGCGCGCTGCCGGTGCCGCCGTCGATCCGCGCGCTCTGCGAATAGGACGGCGCCGGCGCCGCGGGAGGCGGCGGGCGGCTTTCATCGCGGTGTCATGGCGCTCGCGCAGATTCGTGCGCGCCCCGCCATCGACCCCACACGCGAAAAGAAATCCCCCATGGAAAGACGTTCCTTCCTGCGCCGCGGCCTGTTCTACACGGTCGCCGCCGCCACCCCTCCCGTACTGAGCGCCTGCGGTGGCGGAGGCAGCGACGGGATCGTGTTCCCGATCGTGCCGCCGCCCGCTCCCGCGCCGGCACCGCCGCCACCCGCGCCCGAACCCGCGGGCCGCTATGCCTTCGGCCAGGGCGTGGCCTCGGGCGACCCGAAGGACACGAGCATCGTCTTCTGGACCCGCTGCGTGCGCACCGGCACCGCCGCCAACAGCGCGGCCATCGCGCTGCGGCTCGAGGTGTCGGACACCTCGGGCTTCGGCAACCTGGTGGCGAAAGTCGCGCTCGAGGCCTCGGACCGCTTCGACCGCACCGTGCGCGCCAAGGTCACGGGCCTTTCGCCCGACACGCGCTACTTCTTCCGCTTCGTCGCGGGCAGCGACGTCAGCGCCACCGGCCGCACGCGCACCGCGCCGGCCGCCGACAGCCAGCGCCAGCAGCTGCGCTTCGCCTGGTTCACCTGCCAGGACTGGCTGATCAACCACTGGGGCGCGCTCGACCTGCTGGCGGCCGAGGACGACCTCGACTTCACGGTGCACGTGGGCGACTACGTCTACGAGACCGTGGGCGCGAAGTTCCAGGCCGGCGTGGCCGAGCCCGCGCACCAGGCGATCCAGCTGCCCAACGGCGTGGCGCTGGCCGACGGCAGCGTCTATGCCAACACGGTCGACGACTACCGCACGCTCTACCGCACCTATCGCGGCGACGCGCGGCTGCAGGCGGTGCATGCGAAGTTCCCGCTGATCGCGATCTGGGACGACCACGAGTTCTCGGACGACTGCTGGCAGGACCACCAGACCTACACCAACGCCAACACCCAGCAGACCGCGCGCCGCCGCGGCGCGAGCCAGGCCTGGGCCGAGTACATGCCGGTGGACTTCGGCGATGTCTCCTTCGACATGGGGAACCCGGCCTACGACAACATCAAGATCTACCGCGACTTCCACTTCGGCCCGCTGCTGCACCTGGTGATGACCGACGAGCGGCTGTACCGCGACGATCACGTGATCTCCGAGGCGCTGGTCGCGCAGCAGACGGGCGGCGATCCGGTCGACGGCAACAGCTCGATCGGCTCGCGCTACTTCGCGCCGCAGACGACGCTGCTGGCGCTCGAGGCGATGCGCACGCAGCAGCTCGGCCGGGCGCCGAGCATCCTCGGCCCGACGCAGACCGACTGGTGGAAGAACACGCTGAAGAACTCGACCGCCACCTGGAAGGTCTGGGGCAACGAGGTCTCGCTGAGCCGCATGTGGGTGGACCTGACGCAGGTGGTGCCGCAGCCGCCCGCGCCCTTCAACCAGCGCTACGTCGTCAACTGCGACGCCTGGGACGGCTATCCGAGCCACAAGGCCGACCTGATGGGCTACCTGAAGGCGCAGAACATCCGCAACGTGGTGGCGATCACGGGCGACCTGCACGCCTTCCAGTGCGGCCTGATCCGCGACCTGCCCGATCCCGCGGCCGGCACGCCGGTGCTGGTCGACTTCGTCTGCGCGGGCGTCAGCAGTTCCTCGTTCTACAGCTACATCAAGGCCGGCTCGCAGGGCACGCCGCTCACCGCGCTGACCGCCACGCCCGCGGCCTTCGAGCAGGTCATGCGCGGCAACAACCCCGACCTGCTGTTCTCCGACCACGACGCGCAGGGCTACGCGAGCGCGACGGTCACGGCGCAGGCCTTCACGGTGGTCTTCAACAAGGTCAAGCCGCTCGACGCGGGCAAGGCACCCGCGAGCCCGCTGCTCAAGCGCACGCGGATCCGCGTGAATGCCGGCAGCACCACGCCGGTGATCGAGGACAACGTCTGAGCAAGGGGGCTAGGGCCTGTTCACACGATTCAAGGGGTCGCGTTGCCCCGCAAAGGGGCTGGATGCAAGGCGCCCGCGCTTGCAAGGCCGATGCCTTGCAAGCGCGGGCAACGCCGCAGACGGCCCCTTGAATAGTGTGAACAGGCCCTAACGCGCCCAGTAGTCGCCCACGCCGAGCACCGCGCCGTTGCGGTCGACGGTGCAGATCGCGCGGCGGCCATCGCTGCCGCTCGTGAGCTCCACTTCGTAGACCCCGCTGTCGACGCGGCGCGAGCCGCCGAGCACGATGGTCTGCCAGGGCCGCGCGAAGTGGACCGAGCCGGCCTGCACGCAGCCCATGTTCGAGATCGCCGGGGCCGTGCCGGCGCGGCCGGGCGGCGGCGCGCCGTAGGTGCCCGGCGGGCGGCTGTAGGGGGTTTCGCAGCCCGCGAGCAGCACGGCGATGCCGGCGCAGGCGACGAGCCAGCCGCGCGGGCGACGATGGGTCTGGTGATTCATGCCTCGACTCCTCTTGAACGGTTGCTCCGACCTCGGCCATTGTGCGGGCTGGGGCCCGGCCGTGGAACCATGCCGAGGATCGCCGCCGCGCGTGGCACCCTGAAGACTCAGGCCCGATCCGGGGCCGCCAGCTTCGCGAGCAGGCCGTCGACGCCGCGCTCGATCAGGTCGAAGGCCTCGACGAAGGCCTGCCGGTCGCCGTACCAGGGGTCGGGCACGTCGCCCGAGAGCCCGTCGGCGAAGTCGGTCAGCAGATGGATCTTGTGCGCCGTGCCCGCGGGCGCGAGGCGGCGCAATGCCGCGCAGTGCTGGCCGGTCATGCCGACGATGGTGTCGAAGCGCTCGAAGTCCGAGGCCCGCACCTGCCGCGCGCGATGCGCGGGCATCTCGATGCCGCGCCGCCGCGCCTCGGCCACCGAACGCGGATCGGGCGGATTGCCGCGCTCCTCGTCGGAGATTGCGGCGCTGTCGACCTCGAGCGCGAGCTGCGCGGCGCGGGCCTTGTGGGCGAGCAGGGCGTGGGCGGTGGGGGAGCGGCAGATGTTGCCGGTGCAGATGAAGAGGACGCTGGCCTGGGTCATGGCCGCATTGTCCTGCCCGGACATGATCGCGCCGCGCAACTTAACGCAGCCTGACCACCACACGCGCCCGCGCCGCATCGAGGCACCATCGCAACACTGTGGCCTTAAAACCCTGCATCGAACGCTGAAACGCGCATTTCGGGTTGCCCCCGCGATGACGCAGTGCAACAATCCCGCATCTTCACTTCGGAGCCTCGTGCGTGGACAGTGCCAGTTGGATCAGTGACCAGACGCGTGCCGTGGCATGCGCGGCACACCCGGCTCCGTAGCGCAGGCTTCTTGCGCGCCGCGGCCGACGTGCCCGCGGCGTGATGCCTGCCCTCCCCGGCAGGCTCTCCCTCCCCCGACATCCGTTTCGTCACTGGCGTCTCTTTGCCAGCCAGCGTGGTCCATGCCACGAGGTCCTCTCGCCCGTCACGGGTCGAAGGAGCCTTGTCATGCGTCAACTCGTTCTACATCGCCAGCCCCTGCATCGTGGCCACGCCGCCACGCATGACGCCGACCCGCGCGCCGCGTCGGCGCGCCAGCCCGCGGCCGACATGCTGCAGCCCGAGGCCGACCAGGAGCTCGACAAGTCCGCTTCGTTCTGGAGCACGCGGCGCATCCGCTGCTTCCTGCTGCTGGTGCCGGGCCAACGCAAGCCGGAGCGTTCGTAGCGCCTGTCCACCGACGCGTCGCCCCGACCGTTGCATTCGAACGAAGCACCGCGCCTTCATCCACCCATCGCCAAGGAGGCCACCATGGACCCAGACCCTCGCTGGCGCCGCTGCGCGCCTCCCCTGCCTGACCGCGCCACGCGCCGGTCGGCCTTCATCGCCATGAACCATCCGCGGCACACCGAGCCGCGAAGGACCGTCACCTCCGGCTGACCCGCGGGAGGTTCTCCTTCGCGCGCCCCGTTGCGCGCCTCGCCAGGAGAACCTCGAATGAACCGCCAACGCCTGCGGCCCGCCACCCGGACCGCCCTCCCCGTCCGCCGCGCGCCGCGCCGCACACGCCCCTCGCTGCGCCAGCGCGCCGCACGCCTCCACGCCTGGACGGCGGCATACCTCTGCGGCCTCGCGGTCACGCAGACGCATGCCGCCGGCGGGCACCACGCGGTCGACGATGCCGCGATCCTCGATCCGGGCCAATGCCAGCTCGAGACCTGGGCCGATCGCCGCGATGGCGAACGCAGCGGGTACGCGCCGGTGCACCTCGGACCCGCCTGCCGCGTCGGCCCGGTCGAGCTGGGCCTGAACCTCGAGCGCGAACGCGACAGCGAGGGCCGCACCGTGCGCGCGGGGCCGCAGCTCAAGTGGGCCCACGCACTGAGCGACGACCTCGGCGTGGGCCTGCTGGTGGCCGCGGCCTGGGAACGTTCGCCCGAGCGCGGCGCGCTGCGCTACACGGGCGCCAGCGTGGTGGTCCCGCTGACCTGGCAGGTCGCCGAGGACTGGCGCGCCCACTTCAACCTCGGCCGCGACCTGCATCGCGCACAGCCCAGTCGCAGCCACTCGGGCCTGGCGCTCGAATGGACGGCCTCGCAGCAACTGGGCTTCGTGGCCGAGCGTTTCCGCGAAGGCGGCGCCAGCGCCTGGCGCGCGGGCCTGCGCTGGACGCCGACCGACACGCTGAGCATCGACCTGAGCCGCGCCCACGGGCTGCGCGCCGACCGGCCCGGCTGGTGGACCCTGGGCATGACCTGGGCCTTCCGGCGCTGAGCGCCAAGCCACCGCAACACCAGAAAAACCAACCGGCCTTCGAAGGCCACGCGCCGCGCCCGTCACGCGGCGAAGGAGAACAACAATGAAGAACGTCCTGAAGTCCTTTTTCGAAAGCTTCCTGCGCAGCCGCCGCATGCTGCATCACTTCGAGCGCTGGCAGACGCTGCTGGGCTCGAAGCCCGTGGGCATCGCCTCGGCCGCGATGCCGCCCGAGATCGCGAACGCGCTGAGCGCCGCCTCGCTGGCCGATGCCGGCGACATGCTGGCGCAGCTCGACAGCTCGCCGCAGGGCCTGAGCGAGGAACACGCCACCGCACTGCGCAAGCGCCTGGGCGGCAACGAGGTGAACCACGAGAAGCCGCTGCCGTGGTGGACCCACCTGTGGCAGTGCTACCGCAATCCCTTCAACCTGCTGCTGACCGTGCTCGCGCTGGTCTCCTACGTCACCGAGGACATGAAGGCCGCGGTGGTGATCGGCAGCATGGTGGTGCTGTCGACGGTGCTGCGCTTCCTGCAGGAGTCGCGCTCGAACAAGGCGGCCGACAAGCTCAAGGCGATGGTCAGCAACACCTCGACCGTGCTGCGGCCCGTGGAGGGCTCGGACGGCGCGCTGCGCATCGAGGTGCCGATGCGCGACCTGGTGCCCGGCGACCTGATCGCGCTGTCGGCCGGCGACATGATCCCGGCCGACTGCCGGCTGCTCTCGGCCAAGGACCTGTTCATCAGCCAGTCGGCGCTGACCGGCGAGGCGATGCCGGTCGAGAAGTTCGCCAGCGTACCCGCCACCGGCAGCACGAGCGGCGTGCTCGAGCGCGACAACCTGCTGTTCATGGGCACCAACGTGATCAGCGGCACCGCCACCGCGCTGATCGTGCACACCGGCGCGCGCACCTTCTTCGGCGCGCTGGCGCAGCGCGTGAGCGCGACCGACCGCGGCACCACGGCCTTCCAGGCCGGCATCAACCGCGTGAGCTGGGTGCTGATCCGCTTCATGCTGGTGATGGCGCCGCTGGTGCTGGTGATCAACGGCGTGACCAAGGGCGACTGGTGGGAGGCGGCGCTGTTCGCGCTGTCGATCGCGGTCGGCCTCACGCCCGAGATGCTGCCGATGATCGTGACCGCCACGCTCGCCAAGGGCGCGGTCGTGATGTCGCGCCAGAAGGTGATCGTCAAGCGCCTCGAGGCGATCCACAACTTCGGCGCCATGGACGTGCTGTGCACCGACAAGACCGGCACGCTGACGCAGGACCGCATCGTGCTCGAGCGCCACACCAACGCCTGGGGCGAGGGCTCCGACCACGTGCTGCAGCTGGCCTACCTCAACAGCTTCCACCAGACCGGCCTGAAGAATCTGCTCGACAAGGCGGTGCTGAGCCATGCCCAGATGCAGCTCGACACCCGGCTGCAGACCGACTGGCGCAAGGTCGACGAGGTGCCTTTCGACTTCTCGCGCCGCCGCATGTCGGTGGTGGTGGCCGGCAGCGACGCGGCCGAGGAACACCTGCTGATCTGCAAGGGCGCGCTCGAGGAAGTGCTGGCCGTGTGCAGCGCGGTCGAGCGCGGTGCCGAGGTGCTCGCGCTCGACGCGGAGGTGCTCGCGCGCATCCATGCCGTGGCCTCGGAGCTCAATGCCCAGGGCCTGCGCGTGGTGGCCGTGGCCAGCCGCGTGCTGCGCGGCGATGCGCGCCGCGCCGCCTACGGCGTGGCCGACGAGACCGAGCTGACGCTGCTCGGCTACGTGGCCTTCCTCGATCCGCCGAAGGAATCGACCGCGCCCGCGCTGCGCGCGCTGGCCGAGCACGGGGTGGCCGTGAAGGTGCTGACCGGCGACAACGAGCTGGTGACGCGCAAGGTCTGCGGCGACGTCGGCATCGAGGCCGGCCGCATGGTGCTGGGCCACGAGGTCGAGCGCATGAACGAGGCCGAGCTGCGCCGGATCGTCGAGCAGCGCCAGGTCTTCGCCAAGCTCACGCCCGCGCACAAGGAGCGCATCGTGCAGGCGCTGCATGCCAACGGCCACGTGGTGGGCTTCATGGGCGACGGCATCAACGACGCGCCCGCGCTGCGTGCCGCCGACATCGGCATCTCGGTCGACGGCGCGGTGGACGTGGCCAAGGAATCGGCCGACATCATCCTGCTCGAGAAGAGTCTGATGGTGCTCGAGCAGGGCGTGGTGGAGGGCCGCCGTACCTTCGCGAACATGCTCAAGTACATCAAGCTCACCGCGAGCTCGAACTTCGGCAACGTGTTCTCGGTGCTGGTGGCGAGCGCCTTCCTGCCCTTCCTGCCGATGCTGCCGCTGCACCTGCTGGTGCAGAACCTGCTGTACGACGTGTCGCAGATCGCGATCCCGTTCGACAACGTCGACGAGGAATTCCTGCGCAAGCCGCAGAGCTGGAACCCGGGCGACCTGGGCCGCTTCATGGTGTTCTTCGGGCCGCTGAGCTCGGTGTTCGACATCCTGACCTATGTCGTGATGTGGTACGTGTTCGCCGCCAACTCGCCCGAGCACCAGACCCTGTTCCAGTCGGGCTGGTTCGTCGAGGGCCTGCTGTCGCAGACGCTGATCGTGCACCTGATCCGCACGCGCCGCATCCCGTTCCTGCAAAGCCGCGCGGCCTGGCCGCTGCTGATCATGGGCGCGGCGATCGCGGCCGTGGGCATCTGGCTGCCGATGGGCCCGGTGGCGCACTACTTCAAGCTCGAGGCGCTGCCGCTCGGCTACTTCCCGTGGCTGCTGCTGATGCTCGGCGGCTACGCAGCGCTGGTGCAGGCGGTCAAGGGCTGGTACGCGCGGCGCTACGGCTGGCAATGAGCCGGTGACGACAACGGTGACGACGAGAGGGAGCGGCGGCTGTCACATGCCGCCGCTACCCTGGTTCACGACCGACAAGGAGGAGATCGCATGGAAGCGATACAGAACTTCAACCTGCCCTCGCTGCTCGACACCCTGCTGAGCGTGTTCACGGCCTTCGTGCTGGGCTCGCTGATCGGCTTCGAGCGCCAGGTGCGCCAGCGCACCGCCGGGCTGCGCACCAACACGCTGGTGGCCGTGGGCGCGGCCGTGTTCGTCGACATGGCGAACCGCCTGCACGGCCACGACGGCGCGGTGCACGTGGCGGCCTACGTGGTCTCGGGCATCGGCTTTCTCGGCGCGGGCGCGATCATGAAGGAAGGCGCCAACATCACTGGCCTCAACACCGCGGCCACCTTGTGGGGATCGGCCGCGGTGGGCGCCTGCGCGGGCGCCGACCTGATCGGCGAAGCCGTGATCGCCGCGCTGTTCGTGCTCGCGAGCAACACCCTGCTGCGGCCCGTGGTCAACCGCATCAACCGGCAGCCGGTGAAGGAGGAGTCGGGCGAGGCCAGCTACACGGTGCGCGTGATCTGCACGCGCGCCTCGCGGCCCGAGGTGATGGACCAGGTGCTGCTGCTGCTCGAAGCCGCCAACTACCCGGTGCGCGACGTCGACCAGCATGCCTTCGGCGCCACCGACACCGAGATCGAGGCCACGCTCTATGCGACCGCGGTCGAGGCCGAGGAGCTCGACCGGGTGGTCGCGGAGCTCGAGGCGCTGGAGGGCGTGCAGCAGGCGTTCTGGAACGCGAGCGCGGAGGATTGAACCCGTTCCGCCCATGAAAAAAGCGGCATCGCCTTCCAGCGATGCCGCCCTCTTCGAGACAGCGAATCGAAGCGTCGCGCTCAGACGCCGAGGATCGACACCGCCTTGGTGTTGAGGTAGGCCTCGAGCGCCTCCGGGCCGCCTTCCGAGCCGTAGCCCGAATCCTTGACGCCGCCGAACGGCATCTCGGGCGACGGGGTCGCGGGCTGGTTGACCCACAGCATGCCGAGTTCGAGCTTCTGGCTCAGCAGGTGCGCGTTCTTGATCGACTTGGTGAACGCGTAGCCTGCCAGGCCGAAGGGCAGGCGGTTCGATTCGGCGATGGCCTCGTCCAGCGTGTCGAAGCCGCGGATGGCGGCGATCGGGCCGAAGGGCTCGTTGTTGAAGACGTCGGCGTCCAGCGGCACGTCGGTCAGCACGGTGGGGGCGAAGAAGTTGCCGGCATCGCCGACGCGCTCGCCGCCGGTGGCGATGGTCGCGCCCTTCTTGCGGGCGTCGTCGAGCACATGCGCCATGGCCGTGAGGCGGCGCGCATTGGCCAGCGGGCCCAGGGTGGTGCCTTCGGTCAGGCCGTCGCCGAGCTTCAGGCCTTCGGCGTGCTTGACCATGGCCTTGGCGAATTCCTCGCGGATGCTGTTGTGCACCAGGAAGCGGGTCGGCGAGATGCAGACCTGGCCCGCGTTGCGGAACTTGGCAGCACCGGCGGCCTTGGCGGCCAGCGCGACGTCGGCGTCCTCGGCCACGATCACCGGGGCGTGGCCGCCCAGTTCCATGGTCACGCGCTTCATGTGCTGGCCGGCCAGGCCGGCGAGCTGCTTGCCGACGGGGGTCGAGCCCGTGAAGGTGACCTTGCGGATGATCGGGTGCGGGATCAGGTAGGCCGAGATCTCGGCCGGGTTGCCGAACACCAGGCCGACGGTGCCGGCGGGAATGCCGGCGTCGACGAAGGCCTGCAGCAGGGCGGCGGGCGACGCGGGGGTCTCCTCGGGCGCCTTCACGAGGAAGGAGCAGCCGGTGGCCAGCGCGGCGCCGAGCTTGCGCACGACCTGGTTGATCGGGAAGTTCCAGGGCGTGAAGGCGGCCACGGGGCCCACGGGCTCCTTGATGACCAGCTGCTGCGCCGCGAGGTTGCGCGAGGGCACGATGCGGCCGTAGACGCGGCGGCCTTCGTCGGCGAACCATTCGATGATGTCGGCGGCGGCCAGGGTCTCGCCCTTGGCTTCGGCCAGCGGCTTGCCCTGTTCCTGCGTCAGCAGCTTGGCGATGTCGCCGGCGCGTTCGCGGATCAGGCCGGCGGCGCGGCGCATGACGGCGGCGCGCTCATGGGCCGGGGTGTTGCGCCAGGCGTCGAAGCCGCGCTGGGCGGCGGCCAGGGCACGGTCGAGGTCGGGGATGCCGGCATGCGCCACCTTGCCGATGACCTGGCCCGTGGCCGGATTCACCACGTCGAGGGTCTTGCGGCTGGCGGCGTCCACCCATTCGTTGTCGATCAGCAGGCGGGTGTCGGTATAGGAGGAGGCGGTCATGGCGAGCTTTTCCTTCGGCAGGGGATGGGAGTGGAAACGGGGAGTTCGGATGGCGGCACGGCGCCCGAAAAGGCGCGTGCGGCTGGGCGGCAGCGGGCTGCCGGGGCGCATAGGTTAACCCGAGTCGGGGATGCGCGCAGGCGGCCGCCCGCCTCCCCCGCCGGGAAGGGCGTTTGGCGCGCCGGTGCTCAGAGCACCAGCAGCGCCCGGAAGTCGTTGACGTTGGTGTGCGTCGGCCCGGTCACGAACAGGTCGCCGATGGCGTCGAAGTAGCCGTAGGCGTCGTTGCGGTCGAGGTGGTCCGAGAGCTTGCGGCCCGCGTTGGCGGCGCGCGCCAGGGTGTCGGGCGTGACGTGGGCGCCGGCGTTGTCCTCCACGCCGTCGATGCCGTCGGTGTCGGCCGCCAGTGCCCACACGTCGGCCTGGCCCAGCAGCGCGCCCGCGAGCCCCATGCAGAACTCGCCCGCGCGTCCGCCC
>NZ_JBZAYE010000128.1:0-15044 GCF_058244205.1 Variovorax sp. 20P10.2.4 | reverse complement strand
GCCATCGTCGCCGCGGTGCGCGACACGGCGCAGGCGCTCGCGGCGCTGGGCCTGCGTGGCGACGAGCGCTGGGGCGACATGCTCGCGCGCCCCACGCCGCAAGGCCGCGTGCCGCTGCACGGCGGTTCGGGCGAGCAGGGCGTGCTCAACGCGCTCGACGGCGCGCCGCTCGGTCGCGAGGGCTTCGGCGACATCATCGCCGGCACCTCCTACGTGCACCTCGTGACCTGGGACCAGGGCCGGCTGGTGGCCAGGCTGATGATGGCGGCCGGCCAGTCCACCGACCCGGCTTCGCCGCACCACGACGACCAGCTGCCGCTGTTCTCGCGCAAGCAGCTCGTGACGCCGCCGTTCACCGAGGCGGAGATCGCGGCCGATCCGAAGCTCGAGCGGCTGGTGTTGCGCGAGTGAGGCGTCGTTAGACTGGCGGGCCGTCGTCTCTTCGTTCCGATCGCCCAGCCCATGGCAGCCCCCCGCCCCGAGAACATCTTCGATCTGCTGCAGGTGGCGCAAGCCGGCCTGAAGGAAGCGCGCGCCGACGACGGCGCGCTGCTGCTGATGCATTTCGCGTTCCGCGGCCTGGTCGCGAAAGCCGATCTGTTCCTGGCCGGCCATGGCCTGTCGCGCGTTCATCACCGCATGCTCTATGCGATCGCGCGCACCGACGGCATCGCGGTCGGCCAGCTGATCGCGCTGCTGGGCGTGTCGAAGCAGGCGATGCATCGGCCGCTCAAGCATCTGCAGGAACAGGGGCTGGTGCTGGCCGAACGCAGCCCGCACGAGCATCGCAGCAAGCTGCTGCGGCTCACGCGCGAGGGTGCGCGCATCGAGCGCCAGGCTTCCGCGCATGAGGCGGCGGCGATGGAGCGCGCGCTGAAGTCGGTCGGCGAAAGCGAGCGCCAGGCCTGGCGCACGGTCATGCTCGAGCTGGCGCGGCAGATCTAGGCCGCCGAGATGCCCGCATTCTCGAAGTAGGCGTCGCGCTGCTGGCGGAAACGCGCCGCCTCGTCGAGCAGCCATGCCAGCACGGTCGGCGTGGCGGGATGGGAAGGGCTGCCGATGAAGCGGTACGTCGCATTGGAAAGCACCCGCTGGCGGAACGCGAGCACCAGCCGTCCCGACGTGAGGTAGTGCAGCACGAGCGCCAGCCGCCCCATGGCGATGCCTTGGCCTCCCAGTGCCGCCTGCACTGCCAACAGCGACAGGTTGAACTGCGTCCCCTGCCGCAGCGCCGAGGGCGCCAGGTCCACGCCCACGGCGCCGAGCCACTGCGCCCACTCCTCCGTCGGCTCGCCGCCTTCCCCCGGGTCCGCGGCATGCAGCAGCTGCGAACCCTTGAGCTTGCTCGCCTTGCGCAACTCGGGATGGGCCTGCATGAAGCTCGGCGCGGCGACCGGCACCAGCCACTCGTCGAGCAGGTCGACCGCTTTCGCATCCTCGCTGCCCGCGGCACCCAGCCGCACCGCCGCGGCGATGCCTTCGCGCGACATGCGCGAGGGATCGACGCGGTCGGACTCTCCGACCACCCGGAATGCCATGTCCGGATTGGCGCGGTAGAGGCTGCCCAGCCGCAGCGTGAGCCACAGCATGGCGAGCGACGGTGAACAGCTGATGTTGACCGGCTCGCCCACATGCGCGAGCTGCAACCGGTGCACGGTGCTTGCCAGGTTGCGGAACGACTCGCGCGTTGCCGCGTAGAGCTGCTCCCCCTGCGGCGTCAGCGCCAGTCCCGCGGGCGTGCGCAGCAGCAGCACGTGTCCGAGCCGGTCCTCCAGTCGCTTGACCTGCTGGCTCACTGCGCCCTGCGAGACGTGCAGCTCCACGGCCGCCTTGGTGAAGCTGCCACAGCGCGCGGCTGCGTCGAAGCAGCGCAGCCACGCCAGCAGCGAGGGGGACAGCGAGGGCGTGGTGCTCGGGCTCATTAGTTTCATTGAGGCAGAAGCACTATAAATCCATTGCCGATTGCTGGCTCGACGCAAAGAATTACCTCAACAAAACTGATGTGGAGTCGATATGCGCGTACTGGTGGCCGGGTTCAAGCACGAGACGAACACCTTTGCCTCGAACCGTGCCGATTGGGCCGCCTTCGAGCGTGGCGAGAGCTTTCCGAAACCCACGCACGGCGACGCGATGCTGGAGATGATCTCGAAGGTGGACGTCTCCGCCAGCGGTTTTGCCAGCGTCGCGAAGCGCCATGGCTGGACGCTGGTTCCGAGCCTGTGGGCTGGCGCCGTTCCCTCGTCATACATCACCGACGATGCCTTCGAGCGCATCTGCGACACCATCCTGCGTGACGTGAAGACGCTTGCATACGACGCCATCTACCTCGAGCTGCATGGCGCCGCCATGAGCGAGTCGTTCGACGATGCCGAGGGCGAACTGCTCGCGCGCATCCGAAAGGCCGTCGGCAGGAACGTGCCGCTCGTGGCGAGCCTGGACCTGCATGCCAACGTCACCCGCGCGATGCTTGCGCATGCCGATGCGCTGGTGGCGTTCCGCACCTATCCGCACATCGACTATGTGAAGACGGGCGAGCGCGCGGCGGATCTGCTCGATCGACTGACGCGCCATGGCGGGCGCGAGCCTTGGCATTGCGAACGCCTTCCCTTCCTCATCTCGGTGAGCATGCAAAGCACATCGGCCGAACCTGCCCGAGGCTGCTACGAACTGCTCGAGGACATCGACCGGCGGCTGGGCACGGTCTCCAGCTTCTGCATGGCTTTCCCGGCCTCGGACTTCGAGGAATGCGGGCCGACCGTCTGGTCCCATGGCGAGCGTGCGCGCGAGGCCGTGGGCCTGCTCCATGCGCATGTCGGCGAGCCCGGCCAGTGGCGGTTGAAGGCGCTGGACGCCAACGAGGCCGTGAACGCCGCCTTGCAGCGCGCCGACCAGAGCCCGCGCACCGTGGTGGTCGCGGACCTGCAGGACAACCCCGGCGTCGGCGGCACCGCGTCCACCACCGGCATGCTGCATGCGCTGCTCGATGCCGGCGCGGGTCGCCGCTTTCCGGACCGGGTGGCGCTGGGCGTGCTCTACGACCCCGCGGCGGCAGCCTTGGCGCACCGTGCCGGCATCGGCCAGACGATCGACTGCGCCGTCGGAGAGTCGCTGGCCACGCCCATAGGCCAGAGCGAGCCGCCGTTGCAGGGCAGGTTCAGGGTCCGTTCGCTCTCCGATGGCATGGTCACCTTCAAGGGGCCGAAGATGACCGGGTTCCAGGCCGTGCTCGGTCCCACCGCCTGCCTGGAGATCGAGGGCGTGCTCATCGTGGTCTCCAGCGGACGCATCGGCACACAGGACCGCGAGCTCTTTCGCATGGTCGACATCGCGCCAGAGGCGATGAAGATCGTCGTCGTCAAGAGTTCTCACCACTTCCGCGCTGACTTCGAGCCGCTGACCGAGCATCCCGAAACCGATGTCGTGATCGCGCACGCGAAGGGAATGTTCCCCTCCGATCCCGGGGCGTTGACGTGGAAGAAGCTGTCCCCGGCCACCCGCACGCGGCCCTGAGGGAGCGTGGCCATGTTTCGCCTCGGCCTGCACCACCTCGAGACGCTGTTCTGGATCGACCGGCTCGGCTCGTTCGCGGCCGCGGCGGAACGCCTGAACACCACCCAGTCGGGCATCTCGAGCCGTGTGCGCGAGCTGGAAGCGCGGCTGAAGACACGCGTCTTCCAGAAGGAAGGCCGTCGCATGCTGCTCACGCTGCGAGGCCGGGACCTGGTGCGGCGCTGCGAGCCCTTGCTGCAACAGGTGAACGGCGTGCTGCTGTCGGTGACCGACGAGGCCTACGCGACCGGTACCGTTCGGCTCGGCCTCGACGAGATCGCCGCGGCGCCGCGCGTGTTCGGCTTCGTGCACGACGTCGGCTCGGACATGCCGCATCTGAACTGGGACCTGATCGTCGATGCTGGCGCGGCGTTGCGACAGAAGATCGCCGATGGCGTGCTCGACATGGGCATCGTCAGCGGCCCCCTCGATGCGCAGGAACTGGTCGCCCAGCCGATCGGCCGGACCGGGCTGGCCTGGATGGCGAGCGCCACCTACTTCGCCGCAAGGCAGGACCGGGTGTCGCTGCACGATGGCCCGATCTGGGCCTTGCCGCGGCCTTCGCACCACCATCTGTTGACGACGGGCATGCTGCGCGAGGCCGGCCTGTCCCCTTCGGGCATCAATGTCTGCAACCACGTGCAGGCGATGATCGACATCGTGCGGGCGGGGGCCGGCATCGGCATGCTGCCCGAGCATCTGGTGGGCGAGGACCTGGCACGTGGCGTCCTGCGGCGCCTGGACATCGAGGCCGCGCCTCACGCGCTGGAGCTCCACGCCGTGCGCCGCCGCGACGAGGCCGACCCCATCGTGCTGCGCGTGTTCGAACGCGCGTCTCGAAGGCTGCGCCCAGCCTCGTCGGATGCTGTTGCGGTGGCAGCGAACGCGAGTCCGCGCGTGCACGTCCTCAGTCGACCTTGACGCCCACGCGCTGGATCACCTGTTCATTGCGGACTACCTCGGCCTTCATGAAATCGACCATCTGCGCAGGCGTCATGCGCCGCAGCTGAATCCCCTGCATCTGCAGCGCCTTCTTCATCTCGGGCTGTGCCAGCGCGGCTTCGATCTCCCGGCGCCGCGCCGCCGCGCTGTCCGCCGGAATGCCTGCGGGGCTGACGATCGCGAGCCAGGCATCGACATCGAACTTCGGGAACCCGCTTTCCGCGAGCGTCGGCACCTGCGGCGCGATCTCCGTGCGCGTGGGCGTGTTCACCGCGATGGCCTTGAGCTTGCCCGCGGCGATGTGCGGCGCCGCGCCCTGCGCGGAGACGAACGCGATGTCCAGGATGCCGGCGAGCAGGTCGTTCGTGATCTGTGCCGAGCCCTTGTAGAAGATGCGGTTGGTGGCGATGCCCGCCTGTTCCTTGAAGACCTCGCTGGCGATCTGGTACACGCTGCCGGTCACCAGCCCCTCCGCCAGGGTCGTGGAGCGGGATTTCGCGAGCTTCACCAGCTCCGCCGCCGTCGATGCTTCGACGTTCCTCGACGCGACCAGCATCATGGGCAGGCTGCCGATCATCGTGATCGGCTCGAAGTCGGCGATCGCATCGAAAGGAGCGTTCTTGAAGATGCCGGGAATGATCGTGTGGTTGGAGCTGACGACCCCGAGCACCAGTCCGTCCTTCGGCGCGCGCGCGAGTTGCTGCGTGCCGACCAGCGAGCCCGCGCCGGCGATGTTCTCGACGACGACGCCACGGCCGCTCTGGCGCCCCAGCGACACCGACAGCGCGCGTGCCAGCGCATCGGCCGCGGAGCCGGGCGGCGTGGGCACGATCAGCTTGAGGGGCGCGGAGGCGTCGGCGGCGAAGCCGTTGCCGGCAGCGCCGGCGAGCAGTGAAGTCAGACCGACCAGGAAACGGCGGCGGTGGGAGACGGACGGCATGGCACTGGGTTCCTTGACACGCGATGGCTGTTCGAAGCGATGGGATCTCTCCCATCGGCCAGGTCCAGCTTACAGCGGACCTCGCGCGGCGAACGCGCGAGTCTTCGATGCGATTGCATCGTGAATTCCGATGGATCGCGAGGGCGTGTCGTGCCGCCTGGCCGTCGCTTCAGCCCTTCACCATCAGCGTGGCGGAAGCCATCGCATGCAGCTTGCCGTCCGCGCCGCGCAACTCGGCATTGCAGATGCCCAGCGATCGCGTGCGCTCGACCAGC
The DNA here is from genome assembly GCF_058244205.1 of Variovorax sp. 20P10.2.4. NCBI lineage: Bacteria > Pseudomonadati > Pseudomonadota > Betaproteobacteria > Burkholderiales > Comamonadaceae > Variovorax > Variovorax sp. 20P10.2.4. The sequence goes on along the minus strand of NZ_JBZAYE010000128.1, from coordinate 9,338 downwards.
GTGGCGCTGGCCAGGTACTCGGTGTGCGGTGCCAGCGGCCGCAGGTATTTCACGCTGAGGTCGACGGTGGAATAGGCCGTGTTCGCGTCGAGTGCCGAATACAGCGCGAGCGCCGCGGCGCCGTCGAGGCAGGTGGCCGCGAAACCGCCGTGCACCATGCCCGCGGGATTGAGATGCCGCTCGTCGGGCGTGACGCGCATGCTGACCTTGCCGGCCTCGATCGCCGAGAGCTGCATCGGCATGGTGTGGGCGATGCCCGAGCGCTCGATGCGCCCGTCCATCATGGCTTGCAGGACGTCGAGGCCCGTGGCGGGCGAGGAGGAGGGCGATGGCTGGGGATTTGTCATGTCAACATTATTGACCTAGAGTCGAAGCTTCACGAACAAGCCCGGAGACGTTGCATTGCAATCCACGGTCTGGACAGGTCTTCTGCTGCTCAATGCCGCCTGGTTCGCGCTGGGCGCGCGCTTCTTCTGCCTCGACTCGCTGCGCGCCGCGCGGCTGCTCGTGGCGAAGACGGACCGTGCTTCGCCGCTGCTGCCCGCGATCGCCGGCGCCGTGCGTTTTCTCGGCGCGATGAACCTGGCCTGGATGGTGTTCTGCCTCGTGCTGCTCGCGGGACACGGCCTGTTCGAGACGCCGGCGCAACGCGCGTCGATGGCCGCGGTGCTCGTGCTGGTGCATGCGGGGCAGTTCGCGGTCAATGCCCACATGGTGGGCCAGCATCGCCGCGGCCAGCCCGGCAGCTGGGTGGTGCTGCGCGGGCCGATGCGGCTGATCTTCTTCGTCGACCTGGCGTTCGCGGTGGCGGATGCGGCGTTCGTGGTCTGGGTGCTCGGTTGAGCGGACTGCGTGCGCGCCGCCGGCCGCACACGTAGAGCCCCTGGCCACACCTATCGCGAGGCCGCTCAGCGCGCTTGGCGCCGCGGTCGTCGATGCCCTGGTGCCACGAGGACGTTGTGTTGGGCGCTCGCTTTCTCGCACAAGCTGTGCGAGAAACTCCGGTGCCGTGCTGGCCTCGTGGAACTGGCGCATGCGCCAGAGGCTGGCGACGGAAGAGCCAGCCGTGCCGGGAAACGTGGCTTCGCATCTCGCGCGAACCGATACACCGAACGTATCGCCCGACACAGACACGGTATTTCACGCCCGCCCTGCATCTCCCTAGCATCGTCCCAACGACGAAAAGGGGATTCCATGGAGACCAGCCCGGCGCCTGCGCGCACCCGCGCTTCCTTGCGCATCGATGAACGAACCGCCCCGGAGGCCGGCCGATGAGCGGGCCGCTCGAGGGCGTGCGTATCGTCGACATGACGTCGGTGCTGATGGGACCGTACGCGACCCAGATCCTCGGCGACCTCGGCGCGGACGTGATCAAGATCGAGCCGCCCGGCGGCGACACGGTGCGCGGCATCGGTCCCGCGCGCCATGCGGGCATGGGCGGCATCTTCCTGCATGCCAACCGCAGCAAGCGCAGCGTGGTGCTCGACCTCAAGCAGCCCGCCGGCCGCGAGGCGCTGCTGCGGCTCGCGGCCGAGGCCGACGTGCTGATCTACAACGTGCGGCCGCAGGCCATGGCACGGCTCGGGCTCGGCCATGCCGAGGTCGCGGCGGTCAACCCGCGGATCCTGTACGTGGGCGTGTACGGCTACGGGCAGGACGGGCCCTATGCGGCCAAGCCGGCCTACGACGACCTGATCCAGGGCGCGGTGGCGATCCCCACGCTGGGCGTGCGCGCGGGCGCGCCGGTGCCGCGCTACGTGCCGAGCGCGATGGTCGACCGCATCGTCGGCATGAGCGCCGCCAACGCGGTGTCGGCCGGGCTGTTCCACCGCGAGCGCACAGGCCGCGGGCAGGCCATCGACGTGCCGATGTTCGAGACCATGGCGCAATTCGTGCTCGGCGACCACATGGGCGGCCAGACCTTCGAGCCGCCGCTGGGCCCGGCCGGCTACGCGCGCCTGCTCAACGAGCAGCGCCGGCCCTACGCCACGCGCGACGGCCACCTGTGCGTGCTGATCTACAACGACAAGCAGTGGAAGACCTTCTTCGGCCTGATCGGCCGCGCGCAGGCGATGGAGGACGACCCGCGCTTCAGCTCGATCGGCGCGCGCACCGAGCACATCGGCGAGCTCTACCAGCTCGTGGGCGAGGCGATGCGCACGCGCACCTCGGCCGAATGGACGGCGTTGCTCGAGGCCGCCGACATCCCGGTGATGCCGATGCACACGCTGGAATCGCTGCTGGACGACCCGCACCTGGCGGCCGTGGGTTTCTTCGAGACGGTGGAACACCCGAGCGAGGGGCGCATGCGCTCGATGGCGATCCCGACGCGCTGGTCGGGCTCGCCGCCTTCGGTGTCGCGTCACGCGCCGCGGCTCGGCGAGCACAGCGCCGAGGTGCTGGCCGAGGCCGGCTACAGCGCGGCGCAGATCGCGGCGATGGCGGCGCAGGGCGCGACCCTGCTGCCGGCCGAAACCCGCGCCGAGGCGGGCTGAACCATGGCACTGGAACTCTCCCCCGGGCATCGCGAGATCCGCGAGGCGATCCTCAGGACCTGCGCGCGCTTCGATGCCGACTACTGGCTCGAGAAGGACCGCGTGGGCGGCTTCCCCGTCGAGCTGCACCGCGCGCTCGCGCAGGAAGGCTGGCTGGGCATCTGCATTCCGCAGGCCTACGGCGGCTCGGGCCTGGGCATCGCGGAGGCCGCGGTGATGATGCAGGCGATCGCGGAGTCGGGCGCGGGCATGAGCGGCGCCTCGGCCGTGCACATGAACATCTTCGGACTGAACCCGGTGGTCGCCTTCGGCACCGAGGCGCAGAAGCAGCGCATGCTGCCGCCGCTGATCGCGGGCGAGGAGCGCGCCTGCTTCGCGGTGACTGAGCCCGACACCGGCCTTAACACCACGCAGCTGAAGACGCGCGCGCAGCGCGAGGGCGACCACTATCGCGTGCACGGCACCAAGACTTTCATCTCCACCGCGAGCAGCGTCGAGAAGATGCTGCTGCTGGCGCGCACCACGCCGCTCGAGCAGGTCAAGAGCCGCAGCGAGGGCCTGAGCCTGTTCTACACCATCATCGACCGCGCCTGCGTCGAGACCCGCGAGATCGACAAGATGGGCCGCAAGGCGGTGGACACCAACCAGGTCTTCATCGACGGGCTGCGGGTGCCGGTGGAGGACCGCATCGGCGAGGAGGGCCGCGGTTTCCACTACATCCTGCACGGCATGAATGCCGAGCGCATCCTGGTCGGCGCCGAAGCGGTGGGGCTGGGCCGCGCGGCGCTGGCGCGCGCGACGCAGTACGCGCGCGAGCGCATCGTGTTCGACCGGCCCATCGGCCAGAACCAGGCGATCCAGCATCCGCTGGCCGAGTGCTGGATGGCGCTGGAGGCGGCCAACCTCATGGTGTTCCATGCGGCCGAGCGTTTCGACCGCGGCGAGCCTTGCGGCGCCGAGGCCAATGCCGCCAAGTACCTGGCGGCCGAGGCCGGCTACAAGGCCTGCGAGACCGCGGTGATGACGCACGGCGGCTATGGCTACGCGAAGGAATACCACGTCGAACGCTACCTGCGCGAATCGCTGATCCCGCGCATCGCGCCGATCAGCCCGCAGCTGATCCTGTGCTTCATCGCCGAGAAGGTGCTCGGCCTGCCCAAATCGTACTGACCCTCGTACTGACCCTCGTACTGACCCTCGTACTGATCCGAACGGAGTGCCTCCTTGATCCAGCTGAACACCGGCTTTCATTTCGACGACCTGCCCCTCGGCACGCGCTTTCGCTCGCGCGCGCGCACCGTGACCGAGGCCGACCTCGTGAGCTTCATCAACCTGAGCTGGCTCCACGAGGAACTGTTCACCGACACCAGCGACCGCACGCACATGGCGATCCCGGGCCGGGTGGTGCCGGGCGCGCTGGTCTATGCCTTCGCCGAGGGTCTGATCACGCCGTCGATGCAGGGCACGGGGCTCGCGTTCCTGCATGCCGAACTCGACATCGCGGCGCCGACCTTCGTGGGCGACACCATTCATGTCGAATGCGAGGTGATCGAGCAGCGGGCCACCTCCAAGCCCGGCCGCGGCCTCGTGCGCACGCGCAACGTCGTGCACAACCAGCACGGCAAGGCCGTGCTGAGCTACACGCCGCTGCGCATGATGCGCATGCGCGACGGCGGGAAGGACTGAGATGCAGGACTTCCTCCAGGTCGAACGCGAGGGCGCGATCGCCATCGTGACCATGAACCGGCCGCAGACGCGCAACGCGCTGTCCGACCCCGATGCCATCGAGGCCCTGCTCGCGCTGTGCGAGGCCGTGAACCGCGACCTGTCGGTGCGCGTGCTGGTGCTGACCGGCGCGGGCCCGGCCTTCTCGTCGGGCGGCAACCTGAAGACCCTGCGCGACAGCGTGGGCAGCGGCCTCGGCGAGCCGGCGCACAGCCGCTACGCCTACCGCGACGGCATCCAGCGCCTGCCGCTGGCGCTGTGCAATCTCGAGGTGCCGACCATCGCCGCCGTCAACGGCCCGGCCCATGGCGCGGGCAACGACCTGGCCTGCATGTGCGACATCCGCATCGCCTCGCGCCATGCCGTGTTCGCCGAAAGCTTCGTCAAGCTCGGCCTGATCCCGGGCGACGGCGGCGCCTGGCTGCTGCCGCGCGCCATCGGCATGTCGCGCGCCTGCGAGATGGCCTTCACCGGCGAGGCCATCGATGCCGCGCAGGCGCTGCAATGGGGGCTGGTGTCGGAGGTGGTCGAGCCCGAGGCGCTGCTGCCCACGGCGCTCGGGCTCGCGCGCCGCATCGCCGCCAACCCGCCGCATGCCTTGCGCATGACCAAACGGCTGCTGCGCGAGGCGCAGCAGTCGCGGCTCGACACCGTGCTCGAGATGTCGGCCGGCTTCCAGGCGCTGGCCCATCACACGGCGGCGCACGAGTCCGCGCTCGACGCCTTCGTCGCGGCGGCCGAGGCTCGTTCCGCCGCGCGCGCATCCGCATCCATCGAACCGGGGAAATGACCATGCCCATGCAACGACGCCACCTGCTGCACACCGCTGGCGCGCTCGCCATCTCGCCGCTGATGCAGGCCGCGCGCGCGGCCGGCGAGCCCAACGCCTGGCCGCAGAAGCCGATCCGGCTCGTGCTGCCCTATGCGGCCGGCGGGCCCACCGACGTGGTGGCGCGCGCCATCGGCTTTCGGCTGGCGCAGCTGCTCGGGCAGCCGGTGGTGGTCGACAACCGCACCGGCGCCAGCGGCAACATCGCGACCGAGTTCGTCGCGCGCTCGGCACCCGACGGCTACACCGTGCTCTATCACTCCTCGGGCCTGGCGATCAGCCCCGCGCTGCACCGGCGCCTGCCCTACGACACCTTGCGCGACCTCGTTCCCGTGGCGCTGCCGGCGCTGATCCCGACCGTGCTGATGGCCAGCCCGAAGCTGCCGGTCGGCAACGTCGAGGAGTTCGTGCGCTACATGCGCGCCAACCCGGGGCGGCTCAGCTATGGCTCGGGCGGGCAGGGCAATGTCACGCACCTGGGCGTGGCGCTGTTCCTGCAGGCGCTGCAGCTCGACGCGGTGCACGTGCCCTACAAGGGCACGGCGCCGGCCATGGCCGACCTGATGAGCGGGCAGACGCAGTTCCTGCTCGATGCCGTGAACTCGTCGCTGCCCTTCATCCGCGACGGCCGGGTGCGCGCGCTGGCGGTGGCCGGCAAGTCGCGCGTGGCGGTGCTGCCGGGCGTGCCCGCGCTCGGCGAATCGCTGATCCCGGGCTTCGATGCGCCGACCTGGCATGGCCTGCTGGTGCCGACGGGCACGCCGCCGGCCGTCGTGCAGGCGCTCAACGAGGCGGTCAACCGCGCGGTGGCCGATCCGGCGCTGCGCGGCCAGTTCGAACCGCAGGGCGTGCTGCTGCAGGCCTCCACGCCGGCCCAGTTCGGCAGCTACCTGCGCGCGGAACTGCAGCGCTGGGCCGGGGCCGTGCAGGCCGCGCGCATCGAGCCCGAGTGAACATGGGCACCATGCCCTGATACCCGCGACAACAACGACAAGGACTTCGAGACATGACCATCCCCCGCTTCCTCCCGCGCTGGCTGCTGGCGCTGCTGCTCGGCTGCGCCGCCACCCTGGCCGCGGCCGACTATCCCGACAAGCCCGTGAAGCTGATCGTCTCGCTGCCGCCGGGCAGCGGCGCCGACACCACCGCGCGCTTTCTCGCGCGGCACCTGAGCGAGAAGTTCGGCCAGCCCTTCCTGGTCGACAACCGTCCTGGCGCCGACAGCTTCATCGCCGCGCGCGCCGTGGCGGCCTCGCCGCCCGACGGCTACACCCTGTTCGTGGCCAGCAACTCGCCGATGGTGACCAACGTGGCCGTGTTCCGGCAGCTGCCCTACGACGCGGTGAAGGACTTCCAGCCGCTCGCGCGCATCGCACGCTTCCCGATGGTGCTGGTGGTGCCGGCCAACTCGCCCTTCAAGACCCTGCAGGACCTGGTGGCCGCGGCGCGCCAGGCACCGGGCAAGCTCAACTTCGGCAGCGGCACCGCCACCTACCGCGTCGCGCTCGAACTGCTGCATGAACGCAACCAGATCAAGGCCACGGCCGTACCCTACAAGGGCACCTCGGCCGCCATGACCGACCTGGCCGGCGGCAACATCGACTACACGATGGCCGAGGTCAGCGCCGTGATGCCGCTGGTGCGCGGCGGCCGGGTGCGCGCGCTCGCGGTCGCGGCCGGCGAACGCATCAAGGAACTGCCCGAGGTGCCGACCGTGAGCGAGAGCGGCACCGCCGGCTACGAGTCCTATGCCTGGACCGGGGTGTTCTTCCCGGCCAACGTGCCGCCGCCGGTGCTCGCGCGCATGTCGCAGGCGATCAAGGAACTGATGGAGGGCGACGACGCCAAGGCCTTCATCGCGGCGCAGGGCGGCACCGTGTTCTACGGCGCGCCGCAGCCCTTCGCCGAGTTCCAACGTGCCGAGATCGAGCGCGCCCGGCGCGTCGTGCGCAGCGCCAACATCGGCTACGAAGATTGAGCCAGCGGCTGGACGGCAGCATGCGCGACCGCAATGAAATTGCGCGCGGCCGGCGTGAGCGCGTCGGCCAGCGTCGCCATCGCGATGCCCACGGTGTACTTCGAGGGCATGTCGGTCAGCGGCAGCAGGCGCACGCCGTTGCTGGCGTAGCGCTGCACCACGGCCGGCACCAGCGCCACGCCGAGCCCGCTCTCCACCAGGCCGAGGATGGTCTGGACCTGCACCGCCTCCTGCGCGATGCGCGGCCGCACGCCGGCATCCTGGAACACCTGCATCGTCAGCACGTGCATGGCGGGCACGAGGGTGCGCGAGTAGGCGATGAAGGGCTCGGCCGCGAGATCGGCGATGGCGACCTTGCCGCGCTGCGCGAGCGCCGAGTCGGCGCTCACCGCGAGCACCAGGTGATCGAGCTGCAGCACCGTGAGCAGCGCGGTGGTGGGCGACAGCACCGGGTGGCGCACCAGCGCGATGTCGAGCGAATGGTCCTCGATGCGGCGCAGCAGCTCGGTGGTGGTCGATTCCTCGATCACCAGGTCGACGCGCGGGTACTGGCGATGGAAGCCGCGCACGATCTGCGGCATCAGCGAGTAGGTGGCCGAGCCGACGAAGCCGATGCGCAGCAGCCCCTGCTCGCCGGCCATGCCTTCGCGCGCGGCGCGGCGGATCTCGTCGGCATAGAACAGCGCGCGCTTGGCGTTCTGCAGCACGGCCTCGCCCGCGGGCGTGAGCTGCAGCCCGGTCGACAGGCGCTCGAACAGCAGCACGCCGAGCTCTTCCTCGAGCTTCTTGATCGATGTCGACAGCGGCGGTTGCGCCATGTGCAGCCGTTCGGCCGCGCGATGGAAGTTGAGCGTTTCGGACAGGACGAGGACCTGCCGCAGCTGGCGAAGCTCCATGGATGTGAATGTCTCGGTGATGGCGGCAGCCCGCCGATTATGTCGACCGCGCGCGCTCCGCGCAGCGGGGCAAAACCCCATGCCATCTCGAGGAGGGCGTCCCGATGAACCCGTTGCAATCCTTCGCGCTCGCCGCGATCCCCGCGGAGGACGAGGCGCTGCGCGCACCGGTGCGCGACTTCCTGCGCTCGGCGCTGCAGGGCGTGCCCGACGCCGTGCGCGCGCGCTCTTGGATGGGCTTCGATGCCGACTTCAGCCGTGCCCTCGGCGCGCGCGGCTGGATCGGCCTCACGCTGCCGACGGCCTATGGCGGCGGCGGGCGCAGCAGCTTCGCGCGCTTCGTGCTGCTCGAGGAACTGCTCGCGGCCGGCGCGCCGGTCTCGGCCCACTGGATCGCCGACCGCCAGACCGCGCCGCTGATCCTGCGCTACGGCACGCCCGCGCAGCGCGCCTTCTTCATTCCGCGCATCGTGCGCGGCGAGCTCTTCATGAGCATCGGCATGAGCGAGCCCGACACCGGCTCCGACCTCGCGGGCGTGCGTTCGCGCGCGGTGCCCACGGCCGGTGGCGGCTGGCGCCTGAACGGGCGCAAGATCTGGACGACCAATGCGCACCGCGCCCACTACCTGTGCGCGCTGGTGCGAACCTCGGGCGCGCCCGAGGACCGGCACCGGGGCCTGTCGCAACTGCTGGTCGACCTCTCGCTGCCGGGCATCACGGTGCGGCCGATCCGCGACCTCAGTGGCGATGGCCATTTCTGCGAGGTGCTGTTCGAGGACGTCGAGCTGCCGGCCGATGCGCTGGTCGGCGAGGAAGGCGTGGGCTGGCAGCAGGTGACGGCCGAGCTGGCCTTCGAACGCAGCGGACCCGAGCGCATCCATTCGAGCCTGGTGCTGGCCGAGGCCTGGCTGGCGGAACTGCGCCGCGCGCCGCGGGTGCCGGACGGCGCGCTGGCCGTGGCCGGGCGCATCGCGGGACGCATGGCGGTGCTGCGCGCGATGTCGCTGAGCGTGGCGCGGCAGCTGGGGCAGGGCCTCGACCCGGCCTTCGAGGCCGCGCTCGTGAAGGACCTGGGCACCGAGTTCGAGCAGGCCCTGCCGGGCTGGATCGAGGAGGCCTTCGATGCGCCCGGGCATCCCGCGCCCTCCGATGGGCTGCGGCAGACGCTGGCCTATGTGACGCAACTGGCGCCGAGCTTCTCGCTGCGCGGCGGCACGCGCCAGATCATGCGCGGCATCATCGCGCGCGGCCTGGGCGTTCGGTAGGAGGAGAACGAGATGAACGACGACATGCTGCTCGACGACTTCGAGCGTCCGCTGGCCGACCTGTGCACCGACGACACGCTGCGCGCCATCGAGGCCGGGGCTTCCGCCGAGGCGCTGTGGCGAGCCATCGACGGCCTTGGCTTCACCGAC
>NZ_JBZAYE010000127.1:0-15226 GCF_058244205.1 Variovorax sp. 20P10.2.4 | reverse complement strand
GGCGGCGGCACCGCGGGGGCGCTGGCCACCGAGGTGTCGTTGCCGCCGCTGGTGCGCGGGGCGTCGCGCAGGCGCTCGGTGATCAGCGCCTCCATCGGGTCGATGGCCTTCTCGGGATAGAGGTCGAGCACCAGCCGGTGCTTGTAGGCGGCGATCGGCGCGAGCGAGAACACCTGCGGCGCCACGGTCTGCTTGAGGTCGAACACGATGCGCACCACCTTCGGTGCGTTCTGTCCCACGCGCAGGCCGTTGATGTAGGGGTCGCCGGGCTTGATCTTGCCGACCAGCTCGCGCAGTTCGCTGCTGAGGTCGATGCCCTCGATGTCGACCGCGAGCCGCGGCGGGTTGCCGACCACGAGCTGCTGCGAATGCAGGCGCACGTCGGATTCGATGGTCACGCGCGTGTAGTCGGCCGCGGGCCAGACGCGCACCGCGAGGATGCTGGCGCCGCGCGCGATCTGATGGACGCCGAGCACCAGCGCGAGGCTGCCGCCCTGCAGCAGCACGCGCCGCTTGAGGCCGCCCGCCTTCATGCGGCGGCGTGGGACAGCAGGTCGCCGCCGCGAGGTGTGTTCGCCAGGAGTGTCACGCTGCGTGTGTCGTCGGTCATTGCTTCGATTTTAATAGCTAGGTCTGCAATTGGAGTGCGCCCCGCCGCGTTTTCGGGCCATTCCGCCAGCTTGAGGCCCGGGCCCGCGAAGATGTCACGGAAGCCCGCGTCCTCCCATTCGCGCGGATCGCTGAAGCGGTAGAAGTCGAAGTGGAAGATCGCGAGGCCGTCGGGCGCCTCGTGCGGCTCGACCACGGCGTAGGTCGGGCTCTTGATGCGACCCGTGATGCCGAGCGCGCGCAGCAGGTGCCGCACGAAGGTGGTCTTGCCGGCCCCGAGGTCGCCGTGCAGTTCGACGAAGGCATCGCGCAGGGCAGGGGAGGCCGCGAGCGAGCGAGCGAAGGCCTCGGTGTCGGCCTCGTCGCGCCAGCGCATTTCTACAATCGGCAAGTGATCGTCAGCAGCCATCCACTCGTTGTGCGTATTCAGGCCTTGGCCCGGGAACTCGGATTCTCCCAAATCGGAATCGCGGGCGTCGATCTGTCGAGCGCCGAGGACGGTCTGATGCAATGGCTGGCCCATGGGTTCCATGGCGAGATGGATTACATGGCCGCGCACGGCACGCGGCGCGCGCGGCCCGCCGAGCTGGTGCCCGGCACCGTGAGCGTGATCACCGCGCGCATGGACTACCTGCCGCGCGACACCGATCCCGACTGGCAGGCGATCGAGTTCGAACGCCTGCGCCGGCCCGGCGAGGCGATCGTCTCGGTGTATGCGCGCGGCCGCGACTATCACAAGGTGCTGCGCAACCGGCTCGCGAAACTGGCCGAGCGCATCGCGCAGGAGGTCGGGCCTTTCGGGCATCGCGCCTTCACCGATTCGGCGCCGGTGCTCGAAGCCGAGCTGGCCTCGCGCAGCGGGCAGGGCTGGCGCGGCAAGCACACGCTGGTGCTCGATCGCAACGCGGGCTCGATGTTCTTTCTCGGCGAGATCTACGTCGACATGGTCCTGCCCGAGAGCGAGCCGGTGAGCTCGCACTGCGGCAGCTGCAGCGCCTGCATCGACGTGTGCCCGACGCAGGCGATCGTGGCGCCGCGGCGGCTCGATGCGCGGCGGTGCATCTCCTACCTCACGATCGAGCATGGGGGGGCGATTCCGATCGAGCTGCGGGCGTTGATGGGCAACCGGATCTATGGTTGCGATGACTGCCAGCTGATCTGTCCGTGGAACAAGTTCGCGAAGAAGAGTTCGCTGGCGGACTTCGATGCGAGGGACGGGTTGACGGGGCGTACTTTGGCCGAGTTGTTTGCGTGGACCGAGGAAGAGTTCCTGCGCAGGACCGAGGGGAGTCCGATTCGGCGGATCGGCCATGAGCGGTGGCTGCGGAACATCGCGGTGGCCCTGGGGAATGCGCTGAGGGCTGGCGAGGAGGGGGCTCGCGAGGCCCTGGTGTCCCGCAAGGACGGTTCCAGTGCCTTGGTTCGTGAGCACGTGGAGTGGGCCTTGGGCGCCGTTGCTTCCGAGTAGGTTCTTTCTTTGGAGTGGCCGGCTGCGCTCGGCCTTGATGTTCGTCAGCCGGCTTCTAGCGCAACGGCGATGGCAGGCTGTCGGGCCAATTCGATGAAGGCCCGCACGTAATCGATGGCGGTGTCCGCCTCGCGTGCCCCCAGGAAGATCTGCTTGGCGATGCCGCGCGGGCCGAGCCGCACCGGCACCACGTCCATCTTCTGCGCGTATTCCTCGACCAGCCAGCGCGGCAGCGCTGCCACGCCGCGGCCGCTGGCCACCATCTGCAGCATGATGTCGGTGGTCTCGATCGCCTTGTGGCGCTTGGGCGTGACACCGGCCGGCAGCAGGAAATGGTTGTAGATGTCCAGGCGCTCGACGTCCACGGGATAGCTGATGAGCACCTCCTCGGTCAGCTGCCGAGGCTTCACGTAAGGCGCCGAAGCCAGGGCATGGCCCTTGGCCACGACCAGCACCTGCTCGTAGTCGAACACGGGCTCAAACTTCAGGCCCAGCTTGTAGAGCGGGTCGGGCGTGACCAGCAGGTCGATCTCGTAGCCGAAGAGCGCGCCGATCCCGCCGAATTGGAATTTCTGCTTCACGTCCACGTCCACATCGGGCCATGCGGCCAGGTAGGGTGACACCACCTTGAGCAGCCACTGGTAGCAGGGATGGCATTCCATGCCGATGCGCAGCGCGCCGCGCTCGCCCTGCGCGAACTGGCCCAGGCGCTCTTCGGCCAGGTCCAGTTGCGGCAGCACGCGGTTCGCCACCGCCAGCAGGTACTGGCCGGCCTGCGTCAGGCGCAGGCTTCGGCCTTCGCGCAGCCAGATGTCGGTGCCCAGCTGCTGTTCCAGCTTCTTCATGCTGTGGCTCAGGGCCGACTGGGTCAGGTTCAGCACGCCCGCGGCGGCCGTCAGCGACCCTTGCTGTTCGACTTGTCGAACGATGCTGAGGTGGAGGCGTTCAAGCATTCACATGACTCCCGCTCATGGATTGTTGAAATAAAACCATTTTACGTCATCGATTCCCTTGGCTAGCATCCAGCCAGATGAAAGAAGAAATGACACGCCCACTCCGTCTAGTCGCTGTTTCCGGCGGACTGCAACGCCCATCGAAGTCCGCCGCGCTGGCGGAGCACCTGCTGGACCTGATCGCCGACGAATTCCCTTGCGAACAGCGCCTGGTCGAACTCGGCCCACTCGCACCGCAGTTCGCCGGTGCGGTCTGGCGCTCCCAACTGCCCGAAACGGTGGAACGGGAACTGGCCGCGATCGAACGAGCCGACGTGCTGGTGGTCGCAACGCCGGTCTACCGCGGCTCTTACACGGGACTGTTCAAGCACTTCTTCGACTTCATCGATCAGGACGCCCTGATCGACAAGCCCGTGCTGTTGGCTGCCACCGGCGGCAGCGAGCGCCACGCCCTGGTGATCGACCACCAGCTGCGACCGTTGTTCAGCTTCTTTCAGGCGCGCACCTTGCCGCTGGGTGTCTACGCGACCGACAACGATTTCGTCGACCACCGCCTGCGGAGCCAGGCCCTCATCGAGCGGTCGAGGCTGGCGGTCCAGCGGGCCTTGCCATTGCTCGAATTGCTGCGCCACGCCACGTCTTCCGCCGCCGAGGAAGCGGCTCTGGCCTGAAGCCGGAATTCGTCTTCTCTCTCAAAAAAATCCGATCGCTGAATTCCAATGAACAAAGAACTCAACTTCAACCTCAAGAGCATCCGTTTCGATGAGAACTACCAGCCATCGGACAGCACGCGCATCACCACCAACTTTGCCAACCTGGCCCGGGGAACGAGCCGGCAACAGAACCTGCGCAACACCTTGAGGATGATCGACAACCGCTTCAACGACCTGGCGCACTGGGACAACCCGACGGGCGATCGCTACGCCGTCGAGCTCGAGATCATCTCCGTGGAGATGAGCCTGGATGCCGAGAGCGGCAATGCCTCGTTCCCGCTGATCGAGATACTGAAGACCTGCATCCTCGACAAGAAGACGAACAAGCGCATCGACGGCATCGCGGGGAACAATTTTTCTTCCTACGTGCGCGACTACGACTTCAGCGTGCTGCTCCCGGAATACAACGCCCATCGGGCTGAATTCGGCACGCCGGAGGATTTTGGCGACCTGCACGGAAAGCTGTTCCAGCAGTTCGCCAACTCGCGCATCTACAAGGAGCGTTTCGGCAAGCCGCCCGTCATCTGCATCAGCGCCTCGACCAGCAAGACCTATCAGCGGACCGGAAACCAGCACCCGGTACTGGGTGCCGAGTACCAACAGAACGAGCTGTCCTCGACCGACCAGTACTTCGCCAAGATGGGGATGCAGGTTCGCTTCTTCATGCCGCCCAATGGCGTTGCGCCCCTGGCTTTCTATTTCCATGGCGACCTGCTGGGCGACTACACGAGTCTCGAGCTGATCGGCACCATCAGCACGATGGAAACCTTCCAGAAGATCTATCGCCCCGAGATCTACAACGCCAATTCCTCGGCCGGAAAGATCTACAGCCCGAGCCTGAAGAACCAGGACTACTCGTTGACGCAGATCGTCTACGACCGGGAAGAACGCAGCCAGCTGGCGGTCAAGCAGGGGAAGTTCGCGGAGGAGCATTTCATCAAGCCCTACAGGAACGTTCTCGCGCAGTGGGTTGCCGACTGCGTTGTCTGACCTCATCCACATGCCATCGAGCGGCTGCGCGGCCCCACAGGCCCCGCAGTACGCTCGCCATCCCGTCTTCGCTTGAAAAAAAGGAAAATCCAGATGTTCGAAACCTCCATCGCCGGCAGCCTGCCGAAGCCAGCCTGGCTGGCTGAAACCAACAAGCTGTGGCCTCAATGGGCCGCCGAAGGCGATGCGCTGCGCCAGGCCAAGGCCGACGCGACCCTGCTGTGGATCAAGGCCCAGGAGGACGCGGGCCTGGACATCGTGTGCGACGGCGAGCAGTCTCGCCAGCACTTCGTGCACGGCTTCCTCGAGCAGGTCGAGGGCATCGACTTCGAGCACAAGGTGAAGATGGGCATCCGCGACAACCGCTACGACGCGATGGTGCCGCAGGTGGTTTCGGCCCTGCGCCTCAAGGGCCGCGTGCATGCCTTCGAGGCGCAGCTCGCGCGTGCGCACACGAAGAAGAAGCTCAAGTTCACCCTGCCAGGCCCGATGACCATCGTCGACACCGTGGCCGATCGTTTCTACGGCGACAAGGTGAAGATGGCCTTCGCTTTCGCCGAGTTGCTCAACCAGGAGGCCCTGGCGCTGCAGGCCGATGGCGTGGACATCATCCAGTTCGACGAGCCCGCCTTCAATGTCTACATGAAGGATGCCGCCGACTGGGGCGTGCAGGCGCTAGAGCGCGCGGCGCAGGGCCTGACCTGCACGACGGCGGTGCATATCTGCTACGGCTATGGCATCAAGGCCAACACGGACTGGAAGAGCACCCTGGGCGAAGAATGGCGCCAGTACGAGCTGGTGTTCCCCGCGCTGGCCAAGAGCCGAATCGATCAGGTGAGCCTGGAATGCATCCACTCCCACGTGCCGCCCGACCTGATGAGCCTGTTGGCCGGCAAGGACGTGATGGTCGGCGTGATCGATGTCGCCAGCGAAGCGATAGAGACCCCCGAGGAAGTGGCCGACACCATCGGCCGCGCCCTGCAGTTCGTCCCGAAGGAGCGCCTGTTCCCGTGCACGAACTGCGGCCTGGCCCCGATGGGCAGGGACGTCGCATGGCGCAAGCTCAAGGCCCTTGCAGAAGGCACCAAGCTGGCAAAGGAGCGTCTAGCCACGGCGTAACACCAACCAGAAGGACGCGCCACACAACGCCCCCACACAAGGACGCGCCACGGCGCGTTGACCCTCATCCCCTCTGGCTGTGCCGAGGAGCGCAGGAGAAAGCGGGATAAGGGCCGCAGCTGTTTGAGCGAAGCGAGTTCTGCGGACCCCCGCTTTCTCCGAGCACCGCAGGTTGCCCGTAGCGAAGCGGAGGGACACAGGCAGCGGGGTCGCCTTCTCTTTGGTTACTTTCTCTTGGCGAGACAAGAGAAAGTGACTCGCCCGCCGGGGCGAGACCCGGCCAACAGCCTCCGCAGGACCCACAAAAAATCGAGAAAAACAGCGGTCGAAGGATTCAACGAGGCAAAGCCAAGGCAAACGGCAAACTAACCACCCCCAACACCGTAGACATAGTCACCAGCCCCGCCACAAACGCCCCGTTGTACCCCATCCTCTGCGCCAACACATAAGCACTCGAAGCCGTAGGAACCGCAGAAAAAGCCATCAACACAGAAGCCTGCGCCGCATCCAGCCGCAACCACCGAGCCAGCCCCCAGGCCACCAGCGGCAAGATGAAGTGCCGAATGGAAAGCACCGAAGCGGCCAGCACCTTCCCCCGCCCCAACGTAGCGAACTGCATCCCCGCCCCCGCAGCCAGCAACCCGAGCGCCAACGAAGCCGCCCCGATCCGCGACAAGGTCGGCGTCAGCCAGCCAGGCACCGTGAACCCCAGCACGTTCGCCAGCAACCCCGCCACCGTCGCCACGATCAGCGGATTGCGCACCAGCTGCCGCGCGAACCCGGTCTGCGCATGCCGCGTCATCGGCCACACCGCCGCGATGTTCATCATCGGCACGCACACCCCGATCAGCACCGCGATCAGCAGCAGGCCTTCGGGTCCCGCGAGCCGCTCGGCCATCGCGAGGCAGATGAAGGAGTTGAAGCGGAACGCGACCTGCACGCTCGCCGCGTGGTCGCGCCGATCGAGGTGCGAGCCGATGCCTGGCACCCAGGGCAGGGCATAGGCCAGCGCCACGCCGCAGAGGCTCACGCCCACACCGGCCATCAGCAGGCTCGAGGTCGCACCGAAATCGAGCGGGCTGCGCACGATCGAATGGAACAGCAGCGTGGGAAAAAGAAAGTAGTAGACGAGGCTCTCGACCTGGTCCCAGACCTTGCGGTCCAGCGCGGTGTAGCGGCACAGGAGCCAGCCGATGGCGATCAGGGAGAAGTCGGGGAAAAGCAGCTGCGCGTAGTTCACCGCGCCGAGCATAAACCGCCCAAACCATGGGTATTCCACAGCCCGGGTCGCAGCGACGAGCCGCTAGCATCGCTGCTTTCGCAATTTTCGTCCCCATCGTTCAAGGAGTAATCGATGCAACGTCGTCAATGGAGTGCCTTCGTCGGTGCCGCCGCGCTGGTCGCGGTCGCGGGCCCGGCCTTCGCCCAGGGCTATCCCAACAAGCCGGTCGAACTGAGCGTTCCCTTCGCCCCGGGTGGCACGACGGACATCGTGGCGCGCGTGGTGGCCGATCCGCTGGGCAAGGTGCTGGGCCAGCCGGTGGTGGTGATCAATCGCGCCGGTGGCGGCGGCATCGTGGGCGCGGCCGAGACGGCGCGCTCGGCGCCCGACGGCTACAAGCTCGGCGTGGCCACGGTGTCGAGCACCGCGGCCAACCCGGCCATCAACCCGAAGACGCCGTACGACCCGATCAACGACTTCACGCCGATCATCAACATCGCGGCCACGCCGAACATCATCGCGGTCAACCCGAGCTTCCCGGCGAAGAACTACGCCGAGTTCGTGGCCGAACTGAAGAAGAACCCCGGCAAGTACTCGTACGCCTCGTCGGGCACGGGCGGCATCGGCCACCTGCTGATGGAGCTCTACAAGAGCCTCACCAACACCTTCGTCACGCACATCCCGTACCGCGGCGCGGGCCCGGCACTCAACGACGTGGTGGCCGGCCAGGTGCCGATCATGTTCGACAACATCCCCTCGGCCATGCCCTTCATCCAGAGCGGCCGCCTGATCCCGATCGTGGTGTCGGCGCCGCAGCGCCTGGCCGCGCTGCCGAACGTGCCGACCTTCAAGGAAGTCGGCCTCGAGCCGGTGAACCGCATGGCCTACTACGGCATCCTCGGCCCGAAGGGCCTGCCGAAGGAAGTGGTCGACAAGATCAGCGCCGGCGTGAAGAAGGCGGTGGAAGACCCGGCCGTGAAGAAGCGCATCGAGGACACCGGCTCGCTGATCGTGGCCAACACGCCCGAGCAGTTCTCGGCCCAGATCAAGGCCGAGTACGAGGTCTACAAGGACGTCGTGGCCAAGCAGAAGCTCAAGCTCGACTGATCCTGCCCGATCCCGAAGGGCCGTTCCCTGCAGAGGGGAGCGGCCTTTTTTCATGGCCATCGCCATGGTTGTCGCCCAGGCTCGGCGTGGGGCCCGCGCTTTTTGCTATCTTGCCCACCCATGACCGAGGCCGCCGCCGCACCCACCCCCGACATCGACGAATTCATCGACGCCCTCTGGCTCGAGGACGGCCTGTCGAAGAACACGCTCGCCGCCTACCGGCGCGACCTCGCGCTGTTCGCGCACTGGCTCGACCAGCAGCGCGGCGGCATGAAGCTCGGCGCCGCGCAGGAAGCCGACCTGCAGGCCTACATGGGCGTGCGGCTGTCGGCCAAGGGCAAGGCCACCTCGGCCAACCGGCGGCTCACGGTGTTCAAGCGCTACTACCGCTGGGCGCTGCGCGAGCGCCGCATCGTGGCCGACCCGAGCCTGCGGCTGATGCCCGCGCGCCAGATGCCGCGCGCGATCAAGCTGCTGTCGGAGAAGCAGGTCGACGACCTGCTCGGCGCGCCCGACGTCGACACGCCGCTGGGCCTGCGCGACCGCGCGATGCTCGAGCTGATGTATGCGAGCGGGCTGCGCGTGAGCGAGCTGGTGTCGCTCAAGGTGATCGACATCAGCCTCAACGACGGCGTGCTGCGCGTGCTCGGCAAGGGCAGCAAGGAGCGCCTCGTGCCCTTCGGTGGCGAGGCGCGGCGCTGGATCGAGCGCTACATCGAGGAGTCGCGCCCCGTGATCCTCGACGGCCAGCAGACGCCCGACCTGTTCGTGACCGCGCGCGGCGCGGGCATGACGCGCGTCATGTTCTGGGTCATCGTAAAGAAGCAGGCGGCCGCGGCCGGCATCCACGTGCCGCTGTCGCCGCACACGCTGCGCCATGCCTTCGCGACCCACCTGCTGAACCACGGCGCCGACCTGCGCGCGGTGCAGATGCTGCTGGGCCATGCCGACATCTCGACCACCACCATCTACACCCACGTGGCGCGCGAGCGGCTCAAGCAGTTGCACGCGCAGCACCACCCGCGCGGCTGAGTCCGCCGGTCAGTGGCTCCTGCGGCGCCGGCCCTCGGGCGCGGCCGAGAGCGCGGGCGAGAGGGTGTCGAAGAAGGCGCTGACCATCCGCATGTCGCGCCGCTCGGCCAGGCACAGCGCATGGGCCGAGGTGAAGATCTCGGTGTCGCTGATCGCCACGCGGTGCAGGTCGGGCGCCGGCACGTACTCGACCTCCGACACCGCGGCGATGCCCAGGCCCTGCAGCACGGCTTCGCGGATCACCTCGCGGCTGCCGATCTCCATCACCACGTCGGTCCGGATGCGCGCCTTGTCGAGCGCGAGCTCGAGCGCCTTGCGCGTGGTCGAGCCCTGCTCGCGCATGATCAGCCGCTCGCCCTCGAGCTCGGCCAGCCGGATCGCGCGGCGGCGCGCGAAGCGGTGCGAGGAGGGCACGAAGACCACCACCGGCTGCTTCATGAAAGGCACAGCGAGAAAGCGCTCGTCGCGCACCATCTGTGCGAGCACGCCCACGTCGGCGCTGTAGTCGAGCAGCTGGTTCAGCACGTCCTGCGAGTTGCCGGTGCTCACCGTCACCTTGATGCCGGGATAGCGCTGGTTGAAGTCGACCAGCATCTTCGTCACGTGATAGGGCCCGACGGCCGCCACGCGCAAGTGGCCGGTGCGCAGCTCGCCCGCGTCGCCCAGCAGGTTCACGGCGTCGGCCTCGAGGCTGAAGATCTGCTGCGCGAGCTGCATCAGCTGCTCGCCCATCACCGTGAGCTGCACGCGCCGGCCGCGGCGATGGAACAGCTCGACCTTGTAGGCCTCTTCGAGAAAGCGCACCTGCGTCGTGATGGTGGGCTGGCTCACGTGCAGGCTCTCGGCGGCGCGCGTGAAGCTGCCTTCGCGGGCCACCGCGAAGAAGGAACGAAGCTGGGTCAGGCGCATGCGGCGGCTCCGGAAAAAGCGGAATTCTCGATGAATCCGACTATAGGTTCATTGAATACATCGACGAAAAAATTTGAATTGGATCGATGTATGGGCCGGTGATGTACTCGCCGCCAGGCGCTCCAGGTCGGCACCCAAAAGACGACCGGAACGCCACGAATCCCCGGGCCGCCACGACGGCGGCGCGGGGGACCGGAACCGCAGAAGACTGGAGACACAGATGATGAAACGCAGAAGCTTGCTGTTCGGAGCTGCCGCCGGCGTGGGCGTGGCCTTCCTTCCACCGGCGCGGGCGCAGCAGGCGCTCACGGTCGGGCTGATTCCTTCCGAGGATTCGCGCGCGATGATCGCCAACAGCCAGCGCATGATGGACATGCTGGCCCAGGGCCTCGGCATGCCGGTCAAGCCCTTCGTGGCGGCCGACTACAACGGCGTGATCGAGGCGCTGCGCTCGAAGCGGCTCGACGTGGCCTACCTCGGTCCGTTCTCGTACGTGCTGGGCACCACGGTGGCCGACATCGAGGCCTTCGCGGTCGCCGAGACCAAGAAGGCCGGCCGCACCTTCTATTACAGCCAGGTGGTGGCCCACAAGGACAGCGGCATCAAGAGCGTGAAGGACTTGAAGGGCCGCACCTTCGCCTTCGTCGATCCCAGCTCCACCTCGGGCCACCTGTTCCCCAAGGCGGGGCTGATGAAGGCCGGCTTCGATCCCGACAAGGACTTCGGCCGCGTGATCTTCTCGGGCTCGCACGACTCGAGCGCGATCGCGGTGCAGAACCGCAAGGTCGACGCCGCCGCCATCGCCGACCGCATCCTCGATGCCGCGGTGGCGAAGGGGCTGGTCAAGCGCGAGGACCTGGTCGAAGTCTGGCGCTCGGAGCCGATACCCGAGTCGCCCACGGTCTGGCGCAAGGATCTCGGCGCCGATCTCAAGCAGCGCGTGCAGGCGGCCTTCCTGCAGGTGAAGGACATCCCCTGGTCCGACCAGGGACTGCTCAACGGCTTCCACCCCACCAACGACGCGGCCTACAACGTGATCCGCGACACGGCCAAGATCCTGAAGCTCGACCTGGGGAAGATGAAATGATCGAGATCCGCGGCCTTTGCAAGCGCTACGGCGACTTCACCGCGCTCCACCAGGTCGACCTCGCGGTCGGCAAGGGCGAGTTCGTCGTCATCCTCGGTGCCTCGGGCGCCGGCAAGTCGACCCTGCTTCGCTGCATCAACCAGCTCGCCGAGCCCACGCAGGGCGAGGTGCGGGTGGACGGCGCGCCCGTGCGGCGCGATCGCGCGGGGCTGCGCCGCGTGCGCCGCGACGTGGCGATGATCTTCCAGCACTACAACGTGGTGCCGCGCCTGTCGGTGCTGAAGAACGTGCTGACCGGGCGCCTGGGCTCGATGCCGGCGCTGGCCTCGTGGTTCCAGGTCTTTCCGGCGCGCGACATCGCGATCGCGCGCGAATGCCTGCGCCGCGTCGAGCTCGACCACAAGGCCGACCTGCGCACCGACACGCTCTCGGGCGGCCAGAAGCAGCGCGTGGGCATCGCGCGGGCGCTGGCGCAACGGCCCAAGGTGATCCTGGCCGACGAGCCCGTGGCCAGCCTCGATCCGAAGACCTCGCGCAAGGTGCTCAATTACCTGCGGCAGGCCAGCCGCGAGGACGGCATCACCGTGATCTGCAACCTGCACCAGGTCGACTACGCGCGCGAGTTCGCGCAGCGCGTGATCGGCGTGGCGGGCGGTCGCGTGGTGTTCGAGGGCCGGCCCGACGAGCTCACGGACGAGGTGCTGCAGCGCATCTATCCGGGCGGCCTCGAGCCCGACCCCGGGGAACCGAAGGAAGACGCGGCCGTGGCCGCGGTGCACGCGCCGGCGCTGCCGCCGGTCCAGCAACTCGCCCTGGAGCAGCCATGATCGCGATCGGACGCTACAACCTGTTGATCGCCCGCAGCGGCGGCAACCCCGGCTGGTGGAAGTACCTGGTCGCCGCGGCGGCCGGGCTCGGCGTGCTCTGGTGGGCCGCGATCGGCGCGCAGGTGAGCTTCGGCGAACTCGCCAAGGGCATGCCCTGGATCGCCGACTTCCTCGGCCGCATGCTGCCGCCCAACTGGGAGTTCATGGGCAAGCTGGTGAAACCCGCCATCGAGACGGTGCAGATCGCGCTCTGGGGCACGCTGCTGGCGGTGGTGCTCGCGGTGCCGCTGTGCTTCTTCGCGGCGCGCAACATCTCGCCGAACCCGGCGGTGTTCCATGCGATGCGGCAGGTGCTCAACATCACGCGCGGCATCAACGAGATCATCCTCGCGCTGATCTTCGTGGCGGCCGTCGGGCTCGGGCCCTTTCCCGGCGTGCTGGCGCTGGCGCTGCATGGCGCGGGCATGCTCGGCAAGTTCTTCGCCGAGTCGATCGAGGAGATCGACCAGGGGCCGATCGAGGCACTGCGCTCCACGGGCGCGGGCCCGATCCAGACCATCGTCTTCGGCGTGATCCCGCAGGTCGTGACGGCATGGATCGGCGTCATCGTCTACCGCTTCGAGACCAACCTGCGCCAGGCCACCGTGCTGGGCATGGTGGGCGCGGGCGGCATCGGCTTCGAGCTGGTGGGCAGCATGAAGCTGTTCCAGTACCAGGACACGGCGACCTGCATCCTGGTCATCGTGGTCATGGTGATGACCGCCGACTACCTCTCGACCCGGCTGCGCGCCTGGATCCAGCAGGGCAGCCGTTCCTGAGGCCGCGCGCCGACGACCGACCCCGACCATGACCTTCCACTACTTCAACCCCGTGCAGAGCACGTACGGGGCCGGGGCCCTGTCGTCCCTGCCGAAGCTGCTCGCGGGCCGCCGCGCCGCGCTGGTGACCTTCCAGGAGGCCCGCGCGATCGGGCTGCTGGGCCGGCTCGAGGCGGTGCTCGGCGATGCGCTGGCCTGCGTGATCGACAACGTGCGGCCCAACCCCGACGTGGCCGAGCTGGCCGCGACCTACGCGCAGTTCTGGCGCGCGCATCCGCAGGTGGAGGCGATCGTGGCGGTCGGCGGCGGCAGCGCCATCGACACCGCGAAGGCGCTGATGGTGGCGGGCGAGGGCGCGCGCTTCGACGACCTGGTGGCCGGCCTGGCCGGCGAGCGGCCCTTCGTGCCGGTGCACGCCAAGATGCTGATCGCCGTGCCGACCACCGCGGGCACCGGCAGCGAGGTCACGCCCTGGGCCACGATCTGGGACCGCGGCCGGCAGCGCAAGTATTCGCTGCACCTGGCGCAGACCTGGCCGCGCCATGCGCTGATCGATCCCGAGCTGATGCTGTCGCTGCCCGCGGCGGTCACCTTGCAGAGCGGGCTCGATGCCCTCTCGCATGCGCTCGAGTCGATCTGGAACGTGAATGCCAACCCGGTGTCGGACACCTTCGCGGTGGCCGCGGTGCGCGACACGCTCGAGGTGCTGCCGCAGCTGATGGGGCGGCTCGACGACGTGGCGCTGCGCGGGCGCATGGCGCTGGCCGCGCTGAAGGCGGGCATGGCCTTCTCCAACACCAAGACCGCGCTGGCGCACTCGATCTCCTACGAGATGACGTTGCGCTACGGCCTGCCGCACGGCATCGCCTGCTCGTTCCCGCTGCCGCTGGTGCTCGAGCGCGCGATCGGCCGGCGCGCCGACCGCGACGCGGTGCTGGCGCAGGCGCTGGGCCTGCCGCTCGCGGAGGCGCCGCGCCGGCTCGCGGCCTTCATCGAATCGCTGGGCGTGAAGACCCGCTTCGCCGACTACGGCGTGGGCGAGGACGAGGCGCGGCGGATGCTGCTGCAGGCGCTGAGCGGCGCGCGCGGGCGCAACTTCATCGGCGGCGCGATCGCGCAGGACACCGCCTGAGCGGGCGGGGCGCGGCGAATCCCGGGTCGCTCGCGGCTTGCCGCAGAATCAGCGGCTTTCGAACACGAGAGACATCGACATGAGGATCCACCGCGTCTTCCTCGCCGGCCTCGCGCTGGCCGCGACCGCCGCCGCCACCGGCCCCGCCCTGGCCCAGGGCTATCCGTCCGCCAAGCCCATCCGCCTGATCGTGGGCTATCCGCCCGGCGGCGGCATCGACTTCGCGGCGCGCACGGTGCAGGTGCCGCTGCAGGACGCGCTCAAGCAGCAGCTGGTGGTCGACTACAAGCCCGGCGCGAGCGGCATGATCGCGGCCACCGAGCTCACGCGCCAGCCGGCCGACGGCTACACGCTGCTGCTGGCCAACACCGGGCCGTTCGCGATCGCGCCGTACCTGCAGAGCAAGCCGCCCTACGACCCCATCAAGCAGTTCACCTACATCGGCCAGATCAGCCAGGGCAGCTACATCGCGGTGACGCGGCCCGACCATCCGGCCAAGGACCTCAAGGCCTTCGTGGCCTGGGCCAAGGGCCAGCCCGGCAAGGTCAACTTCGCCTCGGGCGGCAACGGCACCTCGACGCACCTCAACGGCGAGCTGATGAACCAGGTCACGGGTCTGGACATGACGCACGTGCCCTACAAGGGCAGCGCGCCCGCGGTGCAGGACCTGATCGGCGGGCAGACGCAGATCCTGATCGACGCGGGCAGCGTGCTGCTGCCGCAGGTGAAGGGCGGCAAGCTCAAGGCGCTGGCCGTGACCGGGCCGCAGCGCGATCCGCAACTGCCCGACGTGCCGACCGTGAAGGAGCTGGGCCTCGCCGGCATGGAGTCGGTGGGCTTCCAGGGCCTGGTGGGACCGGCGGGCATGCCCAAGGAGGTGGTGGACCGCCTGTCGGGCGAACTCGCGAAGGCGCTCGCGCAGCCGGCGATCCGCGCCAAGTTCGCCGGCGCGGGCGCGGAGGTGCATTCGCTCGGCCCGGTGGAGTTCGCGGCCTTCGTGAAGGCCGACAACGAGAAATGGTCGAAGCTGATCCGCGAGCGCAAGCTGCAGCTCGATTGATGGAGGCAGACTCGAGCGCCATGACGAATCCGATGCATTCCTTCTTTTTCCCGACGCGCCGCACCGCGGTGTTCGCCTCGCTGGCCGCGGCCGGCGCCTTCCTCTGCGGCACCGCTGCGGCCCAGACGCCCGCCGTGCCCAAGACCCTGCGGCTGATCGTGGCCTATCCGGCCGGCGGCG
>NZ_JBZAYE010000126.1:0-15643 GCF_058244205.1 Variovorax sp. 20P10.2.4 | reverse complement strand
CAGGCTCGCACCCTCGCGCGCGACGAAGGCGAAGGCATCCCACGCATCGTCGGAAGCGGTCGGGAACTTGTGCGCGGGCGCGAGCCGGTAGTCGACCGACACCACGGCGCAGCCACTCTTCTTGCTCAGCACGCGGCACAGCGTGTCGTGGGTGCGGATGTTGCCGACCGTGAAGCCGCCGCCGTGGAAGTACATGAGCACCGGCAGCACCTCGGCCGAGGGCGCGTAGAGCCGCGCGGGAATCGCATGGCCATCGCGCGCGGCGATCTCGAAGTCCTCGATGCGCGCGAGCTCGGGCTTGGGCACCTCGAGCACGCCCGCGCCGCGTTCGTACGAGGCCTTGGCCTCGTCGGGCGTGAGCTGGTCGAGCGAGGGATGGCCGGCGCGCGCCATGCGCTCGACCACGCTGGCCATCTTGGCGGTCAGCGGATGGGGAAGTCGTTGTGCGGTGGGATTCGTCGTCATGTCACTTGAAGGAAACGACCACGGGCTGGGCGCGCGCCAGGCCTTCGTAGGTCACGAGCACCGTCTGCCCCGCCTTGGGCGGCAGCAGCGGCGAGAAGGAACCGAGGCTGATGAGGTCGCCGGGCTTCATGGCGATGCCCTCCTTGCCGAGCGCGCCGGCCAGCCACACCACGGCATTGAGCGGATGCTCGAGGATGTCCGAGCCCTTGCCGTGCGCGAGTTCGTTGCCGGCGCCGTCCTTCATCACCACCGTCATGTCGCGCAGGCTCTGCAGCAGCACGGCCTGGCCCGCGCCGTCGGCGGGCACCTCGATCGCCACGCCCTTGACGCCCAGGCGCGCCGCCACGTTGATGGCCGCGAGGCCCGGGCCGCCGAGCTTGGGCGGGGTCTGCACCGCGAGATCGGGCAGCTCGATGAAGGGGATCACCTGGTCGATGGCGGCGAGCACCTCGGCCGGCGTCTTCGCGGCGTTGATGTCGGCGCTCTTCACGCGCACCAGCATGTCGGCCTCGAACAGCGGCCGCGCGCCGAAGGCGGCATCGACCACCGCGCCGGTGTCGAGCACCATGTCGCGGTAGAGCACGCCCCACACCGGCTGGTCGTAGTTGAAGCGCTTCTGCACCGCGGGATTGGTGAGCCCGGCCTTGTAGCCGACCACCGGGCCGTGCTTGCGCGCATGCAGCGCATTGAGCTTCGCGCGCGTGCAGGAGGCATCGGTCTCGCCCATGTTCTCGAGGTCGGCCGCGGGCCGGTGGGCCTCGAGCGCGGCCGCGAAATCGGCGACCTGTTCGTCGCTGAGGCAGGCCGCCAGCGCCGGTGCGGCGGACAGCACGGCGATCGCTGTGCCGAGCGCGACAGCGGCAAGGGTTTTCTTCGTGTGCAAGGTGCCTCCCTCCTGATAGTTTCGGTAGATTCGATGGTCCGCCATCGTACTGCCCGCAAGCTCCGGAACCCCTCCCCCACCCATGGCCCTCATCCAATACCTGACCCAGATCCAGTTCGAATTCGGCGCGGTGAAGCTGCTGTCGAGCGAGTGCGCGCGCATCGGCATCAACCGCCCGCTGATCGTGACCGACGCCGGCGTGCGCGCGGCCGGCATCCTGCAGAAGGCGATCGACGCCATCGCCGACCTCGAGGTCACGATCTTCGACCAGACCCCGTCCAACCCGACCGAGGCCGCGGTGCGCGCGGCCGTCGAGCTCTACCGCAGCGGCCGCTGCGACGGCCTGATCGCCGTGGGCGGCGGCTCGGCCATCGACTGCGCCAAGGGCGTGGCGATCGCGGCCACGCACGAAGGTCCGCTCAAGACCTACGCCACCATCGAGGGCGGCTCGCCCAAGATCACCGAGCGCGCGGTGCCGCTGATCGCGGTGCCCACCACCAGCGGCACGGGCAGCGAGGTCGCGCGCGGCGCGATCGTGATCGTCGACGACCACCGCAAGCTCGGCTTCCACAGCTGGTTCCTGATGCCCAAGGCCGCGATCTGCGACCCCGAGCTCACGCTCGGCCTGCCGCCGCGCCTGACCGCCGCCACCGGCATGGACGCGATCGCGCACTGCATGGAGACCTTCATGTCGGCCGCCTTCAACCCGCCGGCCGACGGCATCGGCCTCGACGGCCTCGAGCGCGCCTGGGGCCACATCGAGCGCGCCACCAAGGACGGCAGCGACCGCGAGGCGCGCCTCAACCTCATGAGCGCCTCGATGCAGGGCGCGATGGCGTTCCAGAAGGGCCTGGGCTGCGTGCACTCGCTGAGCCACAGCCTCGGCGGCGTCGATCCGCGCCTGCACCACGGCACGCTCAACGCGCTGTTCCTGCCCGCGGTGATCCACTTCAACGCCGGCGCCGAGTCGGTGCAGAAGGAGCAGCGGCTGCAGCGCATGGCGCAGGCCATGCACCTCGATTCGGCCGGCGACCTCGGCGATGCGATCCGCGACATGAACGCGCGCCTAGGCCTGCCCAAGGGCCTGGCCGAAGTGGGCGTGACGCCCGCGCTGTTCGAGCAGATCATCGACGGCGCGATGGCCGACCACTGCCACAAGACCAATCCGCGGCTGGCCACGCGCGACGACTACCGCGCGATGCTCGAAGCCTCGATGTGAGGCCGGGCCGGGGCGCCGACCCCGGCCTTATAAACAGTTCGTCTTAAGCGCGCGGTCTTAGCGCGCCGCATGCGCCATCGCGTCATGTCGATGACATGAGGGCTTCCTAGACTGGCCTCGACGACCCGCACCCGCCGGGTCCTTCGAGAACAGGGAACACCTTCGAATGACGCGAACCATCCGGGTCCACACCGCACTGAGCGCCGAGCAGTTGAAGTTTCGCGCGATGCGGGGACAGGAAGGCCTCTCCCGACTCTTCGAGTTCGAGGTCGACATGGTCAGCACCAGCTTCAACCTCGACCTGAAGACGCTGCTGGGCACCTCGCTGAGCATCGAGGTCTCGGACGACGCCGGCCCGCGCTTCCTCAACGGCACCGTGGTGCGCTTCGAACTGCTGGGCCGCGCCAACGAGACCGGCCGCCACTACGTCTACCGCGCGCTGGTGCAGCCCTGGCTCTGGTACCTCACGCGCACCACCGACAGCCGCATTTTCCAGAACCGCAGCGTGCCCGAGGTGCTCGACGAGGTGCTCGGCAAGTACGGCTTCGAGTACGAGAAGCGCCTGACCGGCAGCTACCGCAGCTGGGAGAACTGCGTGCAGTACCAGGAGAGCGACTTCGCCTTCGCGAGCCGGCTCATGGAGCACGAAGGCATCTCCTACCACTTCGAGCATTCGAACGGCTCGCACCTGCTGGTGCTGGCCGACGATGCCGGCGCCTACCGGCCG
The DNA here is from genome assembly GCF_058244205.1 of Variovorax sp. 20P10.2.4. Taxonomy (NCBI): domain Bacteria; kingdom Pseudomonadati; phylum Pseudomonadota; class Betaproteobacteria; order Burkholderiales; family Comamonadaceae; genus Variovorax; species Variovorax sp. 20P10.2.4. Next base: position 12,349 of record NZ_JBZAYE010000126.1, on the reverse strand, counting down.
CTGCCCGGCTACGCCAGCATCCCGTACCGGCCGCGCGATCGCGTGGTCGACGCGCTCGAGCCCTGCATCGATCGCTGGCGCGTGGCCGAGCAGATCACCTCGGGCCGCGTGATGCTCGACGACTTCGATTTCCGCAAGTCGCGCGCCTCGCTGCAGAGCGTGCAGCAGGACCCCAAGGGCCACGACCATGCCTCGTACGAGGTCTACGAATGGCTGAGCGGCTACAGCGAGCACCAGCAGGGCGACACCTATGCGCGCATCCGCCTGCAGGAGCTGCAGTGCGCGCACGAGCTGGCCGCGGGCCACACCAACGTGGCGGGCATGGCGCCCGGCTACCTGTTCTCGCTCACGCATTGCCCGCGCGAAGCCGACAACCGCGAGTACCTGGTCACCGAGACCCGCTACGACCTGCAGGAGCCCGAGTACTCGAGCGGCGGCAGCGCCGAATCGGTGTGCGAGTTCGACTTCACCGTGCTGCCCTCCTCCGTGGTCTACCGGCCCGCGCGCAAGACGCCGCGCCCGCGCACCAGCGGACCGCAGACCGCCACCGTGGTCGGCCCGCAGGAGATCTGGACCGACCGCTTCGGCCGCGTGAAGCTGCAGTTCCGCTGGGACCGCTACGGCCAGGCCGACGAGAACAGCTCCTGCTGGGTGCGCGTGTCGAGCAGCTGGGCCGGCGCGAACTTCGGCACCATGCACATGCCGCGCGTGGGCCAGGAGGTCATCGTCGACTTCATCGGCGGCGAGCCCGACCGGCCGATCATCACGGGCCGCGTCTACAACAGCGACCAGATGCCGCCGTGGGAACTGCCGGCCAACGCCACGGCCAGCGGCATCCTCACGCGTTCGAGCGAAGGCGGCGCGGCCAACCAGGCGAACATGCTGCGCTTCGAGGACCGCACCGGCGCCGAGCAGATCCTGCTGCATGCCGAACGCAACCTCGACGTGGAGGTCGAGGCCGACGAGACCCACACCACCGACGGCACCCGCACCACGCTGATCAAGGGCCACGAGTCGGCCACCTACCAGGACGGCGAGACGCGCGACATCACCGCGGGCGCGCAGGAGACCATCACCGGCGGCGACACGCGCGACGTGACCGGCGGCTTCAGCGAGACCATCAGCGGCGGCGTGAACCAGCGCATCACGGGCGGCAAGAACCGCAACCTGGCCGGCGGCCTGAACGACACCATCACCGGCGGCGTGAACCTCGCGATCACCGGCGGCTTCCACGGCACCATCGACGGCCAGGAGATCCGCTTCGTGAGCGGCGGGCGCAACGACACCATCAACACCGTCAACAACACGACGGTCAACGGCCCCTCGACCACCATCGTGACCGGCCCGACGGTGCACACCTCGCCCGACGTGACCTTCAACACCACGAACCACATCCACAACACGACGCAGCACGTCATCAACACCAACGTCTACAACACGACCTCGACCACCTACAACAACACGACCAACAACTACACCAACAACTCCACCGTCTACAACAACAACTACGCATCGAGCGGCGACTGGCGGCTCGCGCGCGTGGGTGGCGTGGGCTTCCGGCTGAGCCTGGTGGGGATGTCGCTGGACGTGTGGGGCGCGCGGCTGCAGTACTACGCGGCGCTCAACGCGCAGCTCGCGACGGTCAAGATCGACGTGGCCATCTTCTCGCTGAAGAACGCGCCGCTGAAGATCAGCACCACGGGCCTGAAGATCGCCCAGAAGGGCATGCTGATCGCGACCGGCGGCCTGGCGGCGAAGTTCAAGGTGCTGACCCTGGTGGTCTGACGCACCCGGCAACGATGGAAATTCTCCTGTGGATCGTCTTCGCGGTGCTGATGGGCTCGATGCTGCTGGTGGCGGTGTCGGTCGTGATCGTGGCCACGCGCGAGAACCGCGCCTATTCGGCCGAGGCCAAGACCTGGGAACGGCTGGCGCAGACCGGCATTCCCGCGCAGGCCGTGGTCGAGTCGCTCAAGCGTTCCGAGAATGAGCTCTCGCGCGGCGGCTCGCAGGGCCAGACCGTGTATGCCGTCGAGCTCTCGCTGCGCGTGATCGGCGCCGACGCCGTCGTCGAGGAGCGTCCCGCCATCGTGCGCACGCTGATCGACGAAGGACTGCTGCCGCAGTTCGCCGTGCCCGGCAAGCCGGTGCACCTGCTGCGCGATCCGGACGACGCCTCCATCTTCGCCATCGACCGCGCGCGCACGCCGCTCGAGATTCCGCGCGCCTCGCACTGAGCGCGCGTCCTGCCGTGAAAACAGTCAAACCCCTGCGGCTGAGCGTCATCACGCGCCCGTTCCTGCGACAAGGCCATCAGCGCCTGGCGCTCACGGTGATGGGCATGGTGTCGATGGGCGAACAGCCGGTGCTGCTGCCCGAGACCGAATTCTGGAAGACGGTGTCCGAAGAACTCGGCCCCACCGGCGCCATCGACCTCGGCATGCCCAAGGCCTGCGCCGAATTCCTGGCCACCGGCCATGCCTACACCCATCACCAGGCCGAAAAGACGGCCTGCGCGGTCGAGCTGCGCGTGGGCGCGCTGGCGCGGCAGCTGGTGGTGTTCGGCGACCGCTACTGGGTCGATGGCCGCGCGAGCGCGCCGCAGCCCTTCGAATCGATGCGGCTGGACTGGAGCCGCGCCTATGGCGGCCCGACCTTTGCCGACAACCCGCTGGGCATCGGCCACCAGCCCGAACTGGTTAATGGGCTGTGGGTGCAGCGGCTGCCCAACGTCGAGCATCCGCAGCGCCGCATCGACCATCCGGGCCGCGAGATGGAGCCGGCCTGCCTCGGCGCCATCGACGTGAGCTGGCCCGCGCGCATGCGGCTGATCGGCAGCGACTACGGCGCTCATTGGCGCGAGCACCTGTTCCCCGGCTTCGCGCAGGACATGGACTGGCGCCTCTTCAACGCCGCCGCGCCCGAGCAGCGCTGGCCCCAGGCCGACTGCATCGCGGGCGGCACGCCCTACGAGCTCTGGAACATGCATCCCGCGCAGCCCGTGCAGCGCGGCCGGTTGCCCGACTGGCGCGCGCGCGGCTTCGTGGCGCGCAAGGCGCAGCCCGGCAGCGACGAGCCCGAACATTTCGACGAGGTCGAGCTGCGGCTCACCACGGCCTGGTTCTTCCCGCACCGCGAACAGATCGCGCTGATCTTCCATGGCGAGACCGCGATCGCCGAAGACGACGCCGCCGACATCACGCACCTCATGCCCGCGATCGAGCGCGCCGCCGATGCGCCGCGCCCGCTGGCCCACTACCTCGAGATCCTGCAGCGCCGCAGCGACCCCGAGACCGGCGCGCTCCACACCTTCCGCGACGAGGAGCTGCTGCCCGCCGAGACCATCGGCCCCTGGATCGACCAGCTCGAGGACGAGGAATCGCCCCTGGTGCGCAACATGCGCGAACGCGCGCGCACGCTGCGCGAGGACCTCGCCGACAAGGGCGTGGCCGCCGGCCACAAGCCGCGCCACTTCAAGGAACGCGCGGTGCCCGAGCCCTTCACCAGGCGGCCCAGCCTCAGCGAGCTGCCCGTGTTCATGGAGCGCGCCAAGGCCTACGAGCGCGAACAGTTGCAGAAGCTCGAGGACGGCCGCCGCGACCTCGCGCGGCATGCGAAGGCCAACGCGCCCGAGTCACGCAAGGTCGGCTTCGACACCGGCGAGATGGTCGACGGCGCGCAGCGCACCGAGGTCAAGGGCCCACCGGCCTTCGATGCGAAGACCGTGATGCAGGGCCTGCTGGGCATCGCGCCCGCCACGCGCAGCCCGCAGATGCCGCCCGAGCAGCAGCGCGCGCTCGAGCAGGCGGCCGAGAACGGCCGCCGCGGCCTGATCGACATGTACCGGCTCGGCGCCCAGCACCAGAGCGCGGCCGATGCGATGGACGCTGTGCGCGCGGCCGAGGCGCGCGAACGCGTGCTGCAGCTCATGGCGACCACGCGCGATCTCTCGGGCCTGGACCTGACCGGCGCCGACCTCTCCGGCATCGACCTGCGCGGCGCCCGGCTGCACCGCACCCTGCTCGAGAGCGCGTCGCTCGCGGGTGCGCAGCTCGATGGCGCCGATGCCACCGAGGCGGTGCTGGTGCGCGCGAACCTCGCGCATGCCTCGCTGGCCCACTGCGTGCTCGACCGCGCCAACCTGAGCCTCGCGCGCTGCGAGCGCACCTCGTTCGCGTACGCCCGGCTGTCCGAGACCACGAGCGAGAAGAGCCGCTTCGAGCACTGCGATTTCGGCGGCGCGCAACTCGCGCAGCTGAACCTGTTCGGCATGCACTTCGAGGGCTGCCGCTTCGACGATGCGCACTTCGACTACGTGACCGTGCTCGAAGGCAGTCGGCTCGTGGACTGCAGCTTTCGCGGCGCCACGCTGCACAAGTTCGGCCTCATTGCCTGCGAGGTCGAGGGCCTGGACTTCGCGGGCGCTTCGCTCGAAGCCTGCGCCTGGGCCCACACCGTGGCCGACCGGCGCGTGAGCTTTCGCGGCGCCACGCTGCGCACCACCTGCTTCGTCGGCACCAGCAGCCTGCGCACGGTCGATTTCGAAGGCGCCACGCTGGTCCATTGCAGCCTGCGCGAGATGCAGCTCGAGGGCGCGCGCTTCGTGCGCGCCACGCTCGACACCTGCGATCTCTCGGGCTGCGTGCTGACCGGCGCCGACCTCAGCGCCATCGATGCCCCCGACAGCCTGTTCATCCGCGCCGACTTCACGCAGGCCTCGCTGCGCGGCGCCAATCTCATGAATGCCCATCTGCAGAAATCCCGCCTGCTTTCCTGCGACCTGCGCGAAGCCAACCTGTTCCGTGCCGATGTCTCGCAGACCGTGATCGACACGGTGACCGACACCCACGGCGCCTACCTCGAACAGGCCAAGACGCTGCCGCGCCGCGCGGCGGACCCGGTGCAATGACGCCGGAAACCCTGGCCCTGAAACTGCGCGGCGGCGAATTCATCGAGCGGCAGGACTTCCAGGGCATGCGATTCGATGGCCTGGATTTGAGCGGTGGCGCCCTGCGCGACTGCGATTTCTCCAACGCCAGCCTGCGCGGCGCGAAGCTCGCGGAATCGGCCTTCGATGCCTGCCGCTTCGACGGCGCCGTGCTCGACGCGGCCGACCTGCAGCGCGCGGGCTTCCATCGCTGCAGCCTGGCACGCGCGAGTCTGCGCGGCGCCACGATGAGCCGCGCGGCCTTCAGCGACTGCGAGTTGCACGAGATGGATGCCGCCGAGGCCCGGGCCGATCTCGCGGCCTTTCACCAGAGCCGGCTCGATGGCGCGAGCTTCGCGGGGGCCGAACTCACGAAGGCCGTGTTCGGCGAGTCGAGCCTGGCCGGCACCCGCTTCGACGCGGTGGCGCTGAACACCACCGTCTACTACCGGGCCGCGCTGCGCGGCGCGCGCTTCACGGGCGCCAGCTTCCACAACGTGATCTTCAGCGAGGCCGATCTCGCGGGCCAGGACTTCTCGGGCCAGCAGTTCCGGCTCTGCCAGTTCATCGATGCCGACCTCGGCGGCAGCAACTTCGACCGCGCGACGCTGATCCAGTGCAACTTCAAGGGCGCGAAGCTCGCGCGCGCGCTGCTCACCGCGGTGCATGCGCCGCAGTGCCTGTTTCCCGAGGCCGACCTGCGCCACGCCGATGCGCGCGGCGGGCATTTCGACCAGAGCCTGTGGGTCGGTGCGCGGCTCGACGACGCCGACCTGTCGGATGCGCGGCTCGAGCAGTGCGTGTTCCACCGCGCGCAGTGCCGGCGCACCTCGTTCGCGCGCAGCCGGCTCGTGTATGCGGACTTCGCCTATGCCGACCTCGGCGAGGCCGACCTGCGCGGCGCCTTCTTCGAGCGCACGCAGATGCACCGCGCGCTGCAGTCCGGCACCCGATGGGGCGACCGCGGCGGCGTGCTCGACAGCGACCCGGCCCTGTTCGAGGCCGAACGCTTCTCGGCCGCGCGCCAGGACCGCCCGCAACGCGCGGGCCGCGACGGTTTCGGCCGGCCGCTGCCTTCCACTTCCGACGACCTCGAGGACCTCGCACCATGAGCCCTGCCGCCCTGCGTGAACGCGCCTCCGCTCCTACCGCGCACGACGCGCCGGACATGCAGACCTTGCTGCGCCGCCCACTGCCCGCGCGCGCCGCCTGGACCGGCAACGCCCTCGGCACCGTGCTGCAGGCGCTGCCCGGCGATGCCTTCCTCGTCGAGGCACAGGCCGGCGGCGAACGCTGGCACTGCCCGCGCGCCGCGAGTTGCCTGCTGCAGCCCTCGGTCGGCGACACGGTGCTGGTGGCCGGACCGCGGCGCGACCAGGCCTACCTGATCGCCGTCATCACGCAGGCCGACCCGGCACAGGCGCGGCTCGCGGTCGACGGCGTGCTCACGCTGCAGGCCGGCACCCGGCTCGAACTGGCCGCGCCCGAACTCGATCTGCAGGCGCGCAAGGCACGGCTCGAGGTCGGCGAGATGGACTACCGCGGCGGCGAAGTGCGCATCACCACGCTGCTCGCGCGCTTCGTCGGCCGCACCTGCGAGACCGTGCTCGACCGGCTCAACGTGCTCACGCGCTCGAGTTTCAGGCTCACCGAGGAGGTCGAGCAGGTGCGCGCGGGGCAGATCGACTACCAAGCGGAAGAGACCCTGCGGCTGCACGCGAAGAATACGCTGGTGAGCAGCAAGGGGCTGGTCAAGGTGGATGCCGAGCAGATCCACATGGGCTGACCCGCGCCATCGACCACCGACGACAGCCAGAAAGGAACAGCCACCATGTTCGCCAACGCACAGATGATGGGCGTCGACCTCGCCTTCCCCGACGTCTGCAAGACGCCGCCGGCATTGCCGATCCCCTACCCCAACATCGCGCTCGGCCCGACGGCGATTCCCAACGCCTGGAACATCCTCTACGGCGGCACGCCGGCCCACAACATGGCGACCGTCACGCCGATCACCAACGGCGACAACGCGGGCGTGCTGATGGGCGTGGTCTCGCAGACAGTGATGGGGCCCTCGCGCCACATCACGGGCGCCTTCACCGTGCTGCTCAAGGGCACGCCGTGCACGCGCATGACCAGCCTGTCGGTGCAGAACCGCTGCAACATCGTCGGCATGCGGATCGTGCCGAGCCAGTTCAAGGTGCTGGTGCTGGCGGCCTGAGCCGCTGACAAGGTGTGATGCCTCAATCCGCCGGGGCGGACGACGCAGCGAACCAGTCCTCGGCCCAAGACTGGCGCTTCACCGGCTGGAATTCGCTGAAAGCGAAGCGCGCGAGCTGTTCGCGGTTGAACGGGTCGTCGAGGAAGAAGGCCTGCAACTGTTCGAGCGACTCCGCGCGCGCCAGCATGAAGCCGCCGGTGGCCGGCACCTTCGGGCCCGAGCACAGCAGCAGGCCGGCGTCGTAGCCCAACTGCAGGTAGGCGCGATGCGCGGGCACGGATTCCTGGATGCGTGCCAGGGGCACGAGGTAGTCGATCTCGACGATGAAGTGCTTCATGGACGGCGGGCAAGCACCCGCCGTGCCAGCGATGGCTACTCGGCCTTCACGCCCGCGGTGCGGATCACCGCGCCCCACTTCGCGGTCTCCGACGCGATGAAGGCATCGAACTCCTCGGGCGTGCCGCCAGCCGGAAAGGTGCCCATCGCATCGAGCTTCGCGCGCGTCTCGTCGCTCTTGATGATGCGCGCCACCTCGTCCGACATGCGCTTGACGATCTCGCGCGGCGTGCCGGCCGGCGCGAGCATGCCGGCCCAGGTGCTGCCGGTGAAGCCCGCGAAGCCCTGCTCGATGAAGGTCGGCACGTCCGGCACCGCGGGCAGCCGCTTGTCGCCCGCCACGCCGATCAGCCGGATCTTGCCGGCCTTGGCCTGGTTGATGAGCCCGGTGGGTGCATCGAAGAAGAGCTGGATCTGCCCGCCCATCAGATCGGTCAGCGCCGGCACCGCGCCGCGGTACGGGATGTGGATCATGTAGGTCTTGGTGAGCGACTTCCACAGCTCGGTCGTGAGGTGCGCGGCCGAGCCATTGCCCGACGAGCCGAAGCTCACCTTGCCGGGATTCGCGCGCGCGTAGTCGATCAGCTCGCGCGCGGTCTTGAACGGCGCGTCGAGGTTGACCGCCGCGAGCAGCGGCGACACGCCCATCAGCGACACGCCCGCGAGGTCCTTGCGCGGGTCGTAGGGCAGCTTCGGATAGAGCGAGGTGTTGGCCGCGTAGGCCGCGATCACCACGCCGAAGGTGCTGCCGTCGGGCGCGGCCTTGGCGACCGCATCCACACCGATCAGGCTGTTGGCGCCGGGCTTGTTGTCGATCAGCACCGGCTGGCCCAGCCGGGTCTGCAATCCGATCTGCACCAGCCGCGCCATCTGGTCGGTGAAGCCGCCGGGCGTGTAGGGCACGACGATGCGGATCGGCTTGTTGGGCCAGGCGCTCTGCGCGAGCACCGGCAGGCCGAACGTGGCGGCCGCACCGGCGGCGGAGGTGGCGATGGCGAAGCGGCGGCGCGACATCAGGGCATGGGGCATCGGGAACGGTCTCCTGCTTGTTGTGGGCCGTCCGGGCCGGACGGCATGCGGGCCATTCTCGAAGCGCGGGCCGCGTGCCCGTTCAGGGTTTGCCCGGCGCGCGGTGGCGCGCGCCGCTCAGAGCGGAAGGATCTCGGCGGCGCTGCCGCGCGCCAGCCATTCCTGCAATTCGTCCGACAGCCGCTCGGCCTCGCGCGTGGCCCGCGTCCAGGCAGCGATGCGCGCCTGCGCGTCGTTCTGGAAATGGATGAAGTCCTTGCGATCGGGCAGCTTGCCGTTGGGCAGGGTCTTCACCCAGTCGGGATCGGGCGCGAGCACCACCATGCGGTCGAGGAAGCCCGTGGACTTGTGGCGCCAGCGCAGCCCCTTGTCGAGCCAGCCCGGCACCACCGCGCGCTGGAAGTGCGGGTACAGCACCAGGCCGTCGTCGACCGGCTGGTAGTCGAGGTGCAGGTGGTAGTCGGTGATGCCGCCGTCCCAGTAGGCGCCGCGCGGCGCGCCCGGGATGTCGTGCACCGCGGCCAGCAGGAACGGGATCGAGCACGAGGCCTGCAGCACCAGGTTGAAGTTGTCCTCGCGCAGCGCATGCTGGCGGGTGCGGAAGTCGCGCGTGCCGAAGGGCAGCTCGGCGCCGGGCGTGGAGAACACGCAGCGCTCGAGCCAGGCGCCCAGTGTCTTGCGGTGCACGCTGTTCGACGCGAAGGCGCCGAGGTAGCCGACCGGCGTGCGCGCCCTGCCCTCGCGCCCGAGGATGTGGCGCCCGCGCGAGGTCACCACGTGCAGCCGGTAGCGCGGATGCGCGAGCACCTCGCCGATGCGCCCGCCATAGAAGGCCTGCAGGCTCTCGGCGAAGCGTTCGCTCAGCTGGTGCGGGCTCAGCCGCTTCTGTCCCGGCGGCACCTCGAACTGCTGGCGCACGTAGTCGTGCTCGAAGCGCTCGAAGGCCGCGACCGGATCGCCGAGGCAGGCCGTGGCCAGCCGCCAGGCGCCGATCGACGCGCCCACCAGGTGCACCGGCTGGTCCGATTGCGCGAGCCACTCGCCGAAGACGAAGCGGTCGATCGGCCCGAGGATCAGCCCCTTGGGACCGCCGGCCGCGCCGGGGATCGTGCGCACATCCTGCGGCCGCAGGCCCTGGGCCTCGATGTGCCGGCGCGCGGCGGGGCCGGCGTAGATGCGCAGGGCTTTCATGCCAGGGCCATCAGCAGGATCCGTGCGCGTCGCGCGGATTACTTGCGCAACCCCTGCAGCTTCGCAAACGCATTCGCCATCTGCCCCGAAGGCTGCGGCGTGTTGTCGCGGCGCGGCTGCTGGCCGCGGCCGGCGCCTTCGAAACGGTTGTCGCGCGGGCCGTCGCGGCGCGCGGGCGCGGCGTCGAGCTTCATCGACAGGCCGATGCGCTTGCGCGCCACGTCGACCTCCATCACCTTCACCTTGACGATGTCGCCGGTCTTCACGACCTCGCGCGCGTCGTTGACGAACTTGTGGCTCAGCTGGCTCACGTGGACCAGGCCGTCCTGGTGCACGCCGAGGTCGATGAAGGCGCCGAACTGGGCGACGTTGCTCACGGTGCCCTCGAGGATCATGCCCTCCTGCAGGTCGGCGATGTCCTCCACGCCGTCGTTGAAGCGCGCCACCTTGAAGTCGGGGCGCGGGTCGCGGCCGGGCTTCTCGAGTTCGCCGAGGATGTCCTTGACGGTGATGACGCCGAACTTCTCGTTGGCGAACAGCTCGGGCTTGAGCGTCTTGAGCATGTCGGCGCGGCCCATCAGCTCGGCAATCGGCTTGCCGGTCTTGACGATGATCTGCTCGACCAGCGGATAGGTCTCGGGATGCACGCCGGTGACGTCGAGCGGATCGGTGCCGCCGCGGATGCGCAGGAAACCCGCGCTCTGCTCGAAGGCCTTCGGGCCGAAGCCCGTGACCTCGAGCAGCTGCTTGCGGGTGCCGAAGGCGCCGTTGGCATCGCGCCAGCGCACCACGGCCTTGGCCACGGCCGAGGACAGGCCCGAGACGCGGCTCAAGAGCGGCACGCTCGCGGTGTTGAGGTCCACGCCCACCGAGTTCACGCAGTCCTCGACCACGGCCTGCAGGGTGCGCGCGAGCTCGCTCTGGTTCACGTCATGCTGGTACTGGCCCACGCCGATGCTCTTGGGATCGATCTTCACGAGCTCGGCCAGCGGGTCCTGCAGCCGGCGCGCGATGGAAGCGGCGCCGCGCAGGCTGACGTCGACGTCGGGCATTTCGAGGGCCGCGAATTCGCTGGCCGAATAGACCGAGGCGCCGGCCTCGCTGACCACCACCTTGTCGACCTTCATCTCGGGCGCGCTGGCCTGGGCCGCCATCTTGGCGAGCAGCTTGATCAGGTCGGCGGCGAGCTTGTCGGTCTCGCGGCTGGCGGTGCCGTTGCCGATGGCGATCAGGTTCACGCCGTGCTTGGCGCTGAGCTTGCCGAGGGTGTGCAGCGACCCTTCCCAGTCCTTGCGCGGCTCGTGCGGGAACACGGTCGCGGTCTCGACCAGCTTGCCGGTGGCATCGACCACCGCCACCTTCACGCCGGTGCGGATGCCGGGGTCCAGGCCCATCACCACGCGCGGGCCGGCCGGTGCGGCCAGCAACAGGTCGCGCAGGTTGTCGGCGAAGACCTTGATCGCGACCTTCTCGGCGTCCTCGCGCAGGCGCGTGAACAGGTCGCGCTCGGTCGACAGCGCGAGCTTCACGCGCCAGGTCCAGGCCACGCACTTGCGCAGCAGGTCGTCGGCCGGGCGGCCGGCATGGCTCCAGCCCAGGTGCAGCGCGATGCGGCCTTCGGCGACGCTGGGCTTGCCCGGCTCGGGCTCCACCGGCAGCACCAGCTTGGCGTCGAGGATGTCGAGCGCGCGGCCGCGGAACACGGCCAGCGCGCGGTGCGAGGGCACGCGGCCGATCGGCTCGTCGTAGTCGAAGTAGTCGCGGAACTTGGCGACGTCGGCGTTGTTCTCGTCCTTGCCGCTCATCAGGCTGGACTTGAGCAGGCCTTCGTTCCAGAGCCATTCGCGCAGGCGCTGCACCAGCACGGCGTCCTCGGCCCAGCGTTCCGAGAGGATGTCGCGCACGCCGTCGAGCACGGCGGGCACGGTCGAGAAATCGGGGCCGGGCTTGCCGTCGTCGAGCGTGGTGGCGGGCTGCAGGAAGGCCTTGGCCTCCACGGCGGGATCGAGCGTGGGGTCGGCCAGCAGCTTGTCGGCCAGCGGCTCGATGCCGAACTCGCGCGCGATCTGGCCCTTGGTGCGGCGCTTCTGCTTGAACGGCAGGTACAGATCTTCCAGCTCCTGCTTGGTCGGCGCGAGTTCGATCGCGGCGCGCAGTTCGGGCGTGAGCTTGCCCTGCTCGTCGATGGCCTTGACCACCGCGGCGCGACGGTCCTCGAGTTCGCGCAGGTAGCTCAGGCGCGCCTCGAGCTCGCGCAGCTGGGTGTCGTCGAGGCCGTCGGTGGCTTCCTTGCGGTAGCGCGCGATGAATGGAACCGTGGCGCCCCCGTCGAGCAGTTCGACGGCGGCCTTCACCTGATGCTCGCCCACCTTGATTTCGGCGGCGAGCTGGCGAATGATTTTCTGCATTGCTGAGTGGCGTCCCTGTCGCTGCGACCGGCCGGCCGGTCGCGTTGGTCGAATGAAGCGCGCGAGTTTGCCATAGTGAAAATGGCGTCCGGCCATCCGGCGCGGACACTTGTCCGACCGCTCCACGCCCCCAACTCCCCACCGTGCAACCACCCTCCTCCCCTGGCCCGCGCCGGCCGCCGTCCCGCTTCGGGAAGTTGTTACGGACGGTGTTCGCCGTGCTGCTGGTGCCGCTCCTGC
>NZ_JBZAYE010000125.1:0-15647 GCF_058244205.1 Variovorax sp. 20P10.2.4 | reverse complement strand
CGAGCAGCGCGATCGTGGACAGGGCCGCGGCGAGATGGCGCGACAGGACGGACCGCGCGAAGCGGCCGGACGTGATGGACATGGATGATCCCCCGGTTGTTGTGCCGCGGGAATCTAGAGAGCGGCGATGACAGTCCGGTGAAGGCCTTGCGCGCCGGGCGCGCTCGCTCAGAGCAGGCTCGAGATCCGCTGCGCCGCCTCGCGCAGCGCGGGCAGCATGCTGTCCTGCATCACCTTCGCGCTGGTGCGGTTGGCCTGGCCGCTGATGTTGAGCGCGGCCACCATGCGGCCCGCGCGGTCGACGATCGGCGCGGCCACCGAGATCAGGCCCTCCTCGAGCTCCTGGTTCACCAGGCACCACTGCTGGCGCCGCGCCTGCGCCACCTTGGCCAGCAGCGCGTCGATGTCGGTCACGGTGTGCTTGGTCAGCGGTTCGATCGCCGAGGCCTCGAGCCGCGCGCGCACCTCCTCGTCGGGCAGGTCGGCCAGCAGCAGCCGGCCCAGCGAGGTGCAGTAGGCCGGCAGCCGCGAGCCCACGCCGAGGCTGATGCGCATGATCTTCTGCGTCGGCACGCGCAGCACGTAGACGATGTCGGTGGCGTCGAGCACCGCGGCCGAGCACGACTCCTGCACCTGCTGCACCAGCGCCTCCATCACGGGCTCGGCGCGGTTCCAGATCGGCATCGACGACAGGTAGGCGAAGCCCAGGTCGAGGATGCGCGGCGTGAGCGTGAACAGCTTGCCGTCGCTGACCACGTAGCCCAGCGTCTGCAGCGTGAGCAGGATGCGGCGCGCGCCCGCGCGCGTGAGGCCGCTGGCGGCCGCCACCTCGCTGAGCGTCTGGTGCGGCGCGCTCGCGCTGAACGAGCGGATCACCTGCAGGCCGCGCGCGAAGGACTGCACGTAGCTGTCGCCGGGGGCGGGCGTCTCGGTGGACGCAAGGGGGTGGGTTGCCATGGGTGTGGATCCTCTCTAGAATTCATTATACGAACAGATGTTCGATATACGAACAAAATAGATTTCCCCCAAGACGCGCAGCGACAACCCGTCTTCCCGCCTCTCCACCATCCTTCTTCGGAGACAGATCCATGATCGACAAGATCGCGCCCTCCATCGCCGATGCCCTCGCGGGCCTGGCCGATGGCGCCACCGTTCTCATCGGCGGCTTCGGCACCGCCGGCATTCCCGGCGAACTCATCGACGGCCTCATCGAACAGGGCGCGCGCGACCTGACGGTGGTCAACAACAACGCCGGCAACGGCGACACCGGCCTCGCCGCGCTGCTCAAGGCCGGCCGCGTGCGCAAGATCATCTGCAGCTTCCCGCGCCAGGCCGACAGCCACGTCTTCGACGCGCTCTACCGCAGCGGCCAGCTCGAGCTCGAGCTGGTGCCGCAGGGCAACCTGGCCGAGCGCATCCGCGCGGCCGGTGCCGGCATCGGCGCCTTCTTCTGCCCCACGGGCTACGGCACCGAGCTCGCGGGCAACCGCGAAACCCGCGAGATCAATGGCAAGCAGTACGTGCTCGAGTACCCGATCCACGGCGACGTGGCGCTGATCAAGGCCGAGCGCGGCGACCGCTGGGGCAACCTGGTCTACCGCAAGGCCGCGCGCAACTTCGGCCCGGTGATGGCCATGGCCGCGAAGAAGACCATCGCCACGGTGCACGACATCGCCGAGCTCGGCACCATGGACCCCGAAACCATCGTCACCCCCGGCATCTTCGTGCACAAGGTGGTGCGCATCGAGCGCGTCGCCACGCAGGCCGGCGGCTTCAAGAAGGAGGCATGACCATGAGCTACACCCGTCGCACCAAGGACCAGCTGGCCGCCCGCGTGGCGCAGGACATCTTCGACGGCGCCGTCGTCAACCTCGGCATCGGCCAGCCCACGCTGGTGGCCAACCACCTGCCGGCCGGCCGCGAGGTCATCCTGCACAGCGAGAACGGCATCCTCGGCATGGGCCCCGCGCCCGAGGCCGGCGAGGAGGACTACGACCTGATCAACGCCGGCAAGCAGCCGGTGACGCTGCTGCCCGGCGGCGCCTTCTTCCACCATGCCGACAGCTTCGCGATGATGCGCGGCGGCCACCTCGACATCTGCGTGCTCGGCGCCTTCCAGGTCTCGGCCACCGGCGACCTCGCGAACTGGAGCACCGGCGAGGCCGGCGCGATTCCCGCGGTGGGCGGCGCGATGGACCTCGCGATCGGCGCCAAGCAGACCTGGGTCATGATGGACCTGCTGACCAAGAAGGGCGAGAGCAAGATCGTCGAGCAGTGCAGCTACCCGCTGACCGGCATCGGCTGCGTGAAGCGCGTGTACTCCGACCTCGCCACGCTCGAATGCACGCCGCAGGGCCTGAAGCTGGTCGACAAGGTCGACGGGCTCGCGCATGCGGAGCTCGAGAAGCTCGTGGGCCTGCCGATCGCCGCCTGACGCGGACAGCCACATCCGTTCTTCACTTTCCGAGAGACAACACCATGACCAACCAAGCCTTCATCTGCGACGCCGTGCGCACCCCCTTCGGCCGCTACGGCGGCGCGCTCTCGAGCGTGCGCACCGACGACCTCGGCGCGGTGCCGCTCAAGGCGCTGATCGAGCGCAACAAGAACGTCGACTGGCAGGCCGTGACCGACGTGCTGTACGGCTGCGCCAACCAGGCCGGCGAGGACAACCGCAACGTCGCGCGCATGGCCTCGCTGCTGGCCGGCCTGCCGATCGAGGTGCCGGGCGCCACCATCAACCGCCTGTGCGGCTCGGGCCTCGATGCCGTGGGCAGCGCGGCGCGCGCCATCCGCGCCGGCGAGGCCGGCCTGATGATCGCGGGCGGCGTCGAGAGCATGAGCCGCGCGCCCTTCGTGATGCCGAAGGCCGAGAGCGCCTTCAGCCGCAACAACGCGGTCTACGACACCACCATCGGCTGGCGCTTCGTCAACAAGCTCATGAAGGCGCAGTACGGCGTCGACTCGATGCCCGAGACGGCCGAGAACGTGGCCACCGACTACAAGATCGAGCGCGAGGCGCAGGACCGGATGGCGCTGAACTCGCAGCTGCGCGCCGTGGCCGCGCAGAAGGCCGGCTTCTTCGACGCCGAGATCGTGCCGGTGAGCGTGCCGCAGAAGAAGGGCGATGCGATCGTCGTGAACAAGGACGAGCATCCGCGCGAGACCAGCCTCGAAGCGCTGGCCAAGCTCAAGGGCGTGGTGCGGCCCGACGGCACCGTCACCGCCGGCAATGCCAGCGGCGTGAACGACGGCGCCTGCGCGCTGCTGCTGGCCGACGAGGCCAGCGCCGCCAAGCACGGCCTCACGCCGCGCGCGCGCATCGTGGGCATGGCCACCGCCGGCGTCGCGCCGCGCATCATGGGCATCGGCCCGGCGCCCGCCACGCAGAAGGTGCTGGCGCTCACCGGCCTCAGGCTCGACCAGATCGACGTGATCGAGCTCAATGAGGCCTTCGCCGCGCAGGGCCTCGCGGTGCTGCGCCTGCTGGGCCTTTCGGACGACGACGCGCGCGTCAACGTCAACGGCGGCGCGATCGCGCTGGGCCATCCGCTCGGTGCCAGCGGCGCGCGCCTCGCGACCACCGCGGTCAACCAGCTGCACAAGAGCGGCGGCCGCTATGCGCTGTGCACGATGTGCATCGGCGTCGGCCAGGGCATCGCGCTGATCCTCGAGCGCGTCTGAGCCCGCGTCCCACCTGAACCGTACCCCCGTCGATCGATCGGCCACACCCGACAACAACAACCGCGCGATCGATCGACTTGAAGCCATCGGCTGCCGCACCCGCGGCCCGATGGCATTTTTTTCAACCAAAAAGGAGAAAGAGGATCATGGTTTCCACATCGAACAAGGCGCGCCGCGCCCTCGGCCTGGCCGCCTTCGCGCTGGCCGCGGCCGGCCTGCTCGACGGGCGCGAGGCCACCACCCACTGGCGCGTGTGCGAGATGCTGCAGGAACTGCGGCCGCAGGTGCGCGTGCGACAGCAGCGCATCTACGTGCGCGACGGCAAGGTCTGGACTTCAGCGGGTGTGGTCACCGGCATCGAACTCGCGCTCGCGCTGGTCGAGGACGACCTGGGCCACGAGGTCTCGATGGACATCGCGCGCACCCTGGCGCTGCCGATGCTGCGCGGCGGCGAGCAGCCGCAGCTCACCCCCGCGCTGCAGGCGCAGGCCAGCGCGAGCCATCGGCTGCGCGAACTGGTCGCATGGATCGGCACCCATCCGCAGGAAGAGCTCGCGGTCGAGGTGCTGGCCGAACGCGTGGGCATGAGCCCGCGCAACTTCGCGCGCGCCTTTGCGGCGGAGACCGGGTGCACACCGGCGCGCTTCGTCGAGCGCACGCGCGTGGCGGCGGCGGCGCAGTTGCTGCGGCAGACCGGATGGACGCAGGAAAGGATCGCGAGCCGCAGCGGGTTCGGGTCGGTGGATGCGTTGCAGCGGGCGTTCGTGCGGCTGCATGGGGTGACGCCGGGGGGGTGGCGCGATGCAGCGCGGGTCGAAACACGAAGAGGGGCATGAGAATGAGCGGAACCAAGCCGTCCAGAAACGCGGACATTCCCGGTCACGCGGTGCTGATCGCGGGCGCGGGCCCCACCGGCATGATGCTCGCGGGCGAACTGGCACTGGCCGGCGTCGATGTCGCGATTCTCGAGCGGCGCTCGAACCAGGAGATCGAAGGATCGCGCGCCGGCGGCCTGCATGCGCGCACTCTCGAGATCTTCGACCAGCGCGGCATCGTCGACCGATTCCTGGCCGAAGGGCAGACCGCCCAGGTGGCCGCGTTCGGCCTCAACCGGCTCGACATCAGCGACTTTCCGACGCGGCACAACTACGGATTGGCGCTGTGGCAGAAGCACATCGAGCGCATTCTTGCGGGCTGGATTGCCGAACTGGGGGTGACCACGTATCGGGAGCGCGAGGTGGTCGGTTTCGATCAGGACGAGGCCGGTGTCGACGTCCATCTGCGCGACGGCCAGACGCTGCGTGCGCAATACCTGGTGGGTTGCGATGGCGGGCGCAGCGTGATCCGGAAGGCGGCGGGGATCGAGTTTCCGGGGTGGGACCCGACCGTGAGCCATGTCCTCGCCGAGGCCGAGATCGCCGACGAACCCACCTGGGGCATGCGTCACGACGCAATCGGCGTCCATGGCCTCAGCCGGATGGACGACGGGAAGACGGTTCGGATCATGGTGACGGAACGGGACGTAGGCCGCGCCGATCAACCCACCTTGCGCGATCTCAGCGAAGGCTTGATCGCCCACTATGGCACCGACTTCGGCGTCCACAGTCCCCTTCACATCTCACGCTTCACGGACGTGGCCCGGCAAGCGGCCAGCTATCGGCAGGGACGGGTCCTGCTGGCCGGCGACGCGGCGCATGTGCACTACCCGGCGGGCGGGCAGGGGCTCAATCTCGGCGTGCAGGATGCCTTCAACCTCGGGTGGAAGCTGGCGCAGGTGGTCAAGGGGATCTCGCCGGACAGTTTGCTCGATACCTATCAGGCGGAGCGGCATCCGGTGGGGGCGCTGGTGCTGCGCAATTCGCTGGCGCAGGTCGCGCTGCGGCGGCAGGACGATCGCAGCAAGGCGTTGGCGGAGAGCGTGTCGGAGCTGCTTCGGATGGAAGCGCCGCGCAAGCGCTTCGCGGGGATGATGTCGGGGCTGGATATCCGGTACGACCTGGGGGAGGGGCATCCGTTGGTGGGACGGAGGATGCCGGATCTCGATGTCGTGACGGCCGACGGTAGGAAGCGCGTCTTCACGCTGATGCACTCGGCGCGGTCGCTGCTGCTGAATTTCGGGATGCCGGGTGGCCCCGATGCGGAACGCCTGGCCGACAAGGTCCAGGTGGTCGATGCCAGCTTCGATGGCACCTGGGAGCTTCCGGTGATCGGCGAGGTCGGTGCACCTACGGCCGTGTGGGTCAGGCCCGACGGCTACGTGGCGTGGGTCGGAGAGTCATCGTGGGAGGGTCTTGAAGAAGCCCTGTCCACCTGGGTTGCAGCGCCATGCACGACGTGATGCCTCAGGAAACTACTTGCAGTCCCCACCCATCGACACAGTCCCATCCTTGCACTCGGTCAGCATTGGCTCCCCCACCGAAGCCGAGCCCGGTCCCGCCGCCACCGGCGCCGACCCCGCCCCAGTGCCGACGTCCCTTTCATAGACGATCTTCCTGCTGCCAAGCTCGCAGTTCCCCACCACCTGCCCGTTCGTCGACGCATTGGCATCGACGACGGCCACGGTGAAGCGCGCCACGCCGGCGGCGGCGATCTTCGACTCGATGCGGGTGCGCAGGGCCTCGCAGTCCTCGGCCGCGTGGACGGTGCCCGCCGTGCCGGCCATGGCCAGCACGGCGGGGAGCATCGCGAGCCAGGAGGGCTTCACGGCTGCCACCCGCGCGAGGCCGATCAGCCCTGGGCCGAGGCCAGCGCTGCGTTGAGCGTGGCGCTCGGGCGCATCACGGCTTCGAACTTCGCCTTGTCGGCCAGGTAGTAGCCGCCGATGTCCACGGCCTTGCCCTGCACGGCCGCGAGCTCGTCGACGATCTTCTGCTCGTTGGACGAGAGGGCCTCCGCCAGCTTCTTGAAGCGGCCCTGCAGTTCCGTGTCGTCGGTCTGTGCGGCGAGTTCCTGTGCCCAGTACATCGCCAGGTAGAACTGGCTGCCGCGGTTGTCGAGCTGGCCGGTCTTGGGCGAGGGGTTCTTGTTGTTGTCGAGCAGCTTGCCGGTGGCGGTGTCGAGCGTCTTGGCCAGGATGGCGGCCTGCTTGTTACCGGTCTTCAAGCCCAGGTCTTCCAGGCTCACGGCCAGCGCGAGGAACTCGCCCAGCGAGTCCCAGCGCAGGTGGTTCTCTTCCACCAGCTGTTGCACGTGCTTGGGGGCCGAGCCGCCCGCGCCGGTCTCGTACAGGCCGCCGCCGGCCATCAGGGGCACGATCGACAGCATCTTGGCCGAGGTGCCCAGCTCCATGATCGGGAACAGGTCGGTCAGGTAGTCGCGCAGGATGTTGCCGGTGGCGCTGATGGTGTCGAGGCCGCGCACGACGCGTTCCAGCGTGTAGCGCATGGCGCGCACCTGGCTCATGATCTGGATGTCCAGGCCCGAGGTGTTGTGCTCGTGCAGGTACATCTTGACCTTGGTGATCAGCTGCGCCTCGTGCGGGCGGTAGGCGTCGAGCCAGAACACGACCGGCATGCCGGAGTTGCGCGCACGGTTGACGGCCAGCTTGACCCAGTCGCGGATCGCGGCGTCCTTGACCTGGCACATGCGCCAGATGTCGCCCTGCTCGACGTCCTCGCTCATCAGCACTTCGCCGGTGTCCAGGTCGGTGATGTTGGCGACGCCGTCTTCCGGGATCTCGAAGGTCTTGTCGTGCGAACCGTATTCCTCGGCCTTCTGGGCCATCAGGCCGACGTTGGGCACGGTGCCCATGGTCTTGGGGTCGAAGGCGCCGTGCCACTTGCAGAAGTTGATGATCTCCTGGTAGATGCGGGCGAAGGTCGATTCGGGCATCACGGCCTTGACGTCCTTCAGGCGGCCGTCGGCGCCCCACATCTTGCCGCCGTTGCGGATCATCGCGGGCATGGAGGCGTCCACGATCACGTCGTTGGGCGAGTGGAAGTTGGTGATGCCCTTGGCCGAGTCGACCATCGCGAGTTCGGGGCGGTGCTCGTGGCAGGCGTGCAGGTCGCGCTTGATCTCGTCCTGGGTGCTCTGGGGCAGCGTGGCGATCTTGGTGTAGAGGTCGACCATGCCGTTGTTGACGTTGATGCCCAGCTCGTCGAACAGCTTGCCGTGCTTCTCGAAGGCTTCCTTGTAGAAGATCTTCACGCAGTGGCCGAACACGATGGGGTGCGAGACCTTCATCATGGTGGCCTTGACGTGCAGCGAGAACATCACGCCGGTCTTGTGCGCGTCCTCGATCTCCTTCTCGTAGAAGGCCAGCAGCGCCTTCTTGCTCATGAACATGGAGTCGATGACCTCGCGGTCCAGCAGCGCGACCTTGGGCTTGAGCACGATGGTCTTGCCGCTCTTGGTGATGAGCTCCATCTTGACGTTGCGCGCGCGGTCCAGGGTCATGGACTTCTCGCCGTGGTAGAAGTCGCCGCCGTGCATGTGCGAGACGTGCGAGCGCGAGGCCTGGCTCCAGTCGGCCATGCTGTGCGGGTTCTTGCGGGCGTATTCCTTGACGGCCTTGGGCGCGCGGCGGTCGGAATTGCCTTCGCGCAGCACGGGGTTCACGGCGCTGCCGGTGCACTTGTTGTAGCGCGCGCGGATGTCCTTGTCCTCGTCCGTGGTCGGGTTTTCGGGGTAGTCGGGGATCTTGTAGCCCTTGCCCT
The DNA here is from genome assembly GCF_058244205.1 of Variovorax sp. 20P10.2.4. NCBI lineage: Bacteria > Pseudomonadati > Pseudomonadota > Betaproteobacteria > Burkholderiales > Comamonadaceae > Variovorax > Variovorax sp. 20P10.2.4. The sequence goes on along the minus strand of NZ_JBZAYE010000125.1, from coordinate 7,305 downwards.
GCAGTTCCTTGATGGCCGACTTGAGCTGGGACACCGAGGCGCTGATGTTGGGCAGCTTGATGATGTTGGCTTCGGGCTTGAGCGTGAGCTTGCCCAGCTCGGCGAGGTTGTCCGGCACCTTCTGGTCGTCGCTCAGCAGCTCGGGGAATTCGCCCAGGATGCGGGCCGCCACGGAGATGTCGCTGGTTTCGACGTTGATGCCGGCCGGGTTCGCGAAGGCGCGAATGATGGGCAGGAATGCGTAGGTCGCCAGCAGGGGCGCCTCGTCGGTCAGGGTGTAGATGATGGTAGGTTGCTTCGTGCTCATGCGCTTCTTCCGTAGATGCTGGGCTGTCGGGTCACTGGGATTTCCGGCCGTCGGGGGCCCTTTTTCTGGCCGTAGACCCGGATTGTCGCGCGGACGGGACCCGGTTCCGCCGCGCGGGCTCCGAAACCCTGGCGTGGGGGTATGTCTCCAGGGGGCACCGACCGGCCGGATACGGTCTTTTCGGGGTATTTTCGCGCCACGCCAGGGGCGGCGGCCGGCCCGGGCCCCGGGGCCCGAAAATACCCGCCTGCCTCAGGGCCATCCCTGTCCGCCACGGGCCATCCTGCATCGCACAATGGGCGCATCTCCCCCGATGCCCCCATGAGCGCCACCACCGTTTCGCCCGTTCCACCCCTTGCGCCCGCCGACCCGCGGATCCGGGTTCTCGTCGCCGACGACCAGCCGCTGATCCGCCGCGGCATGGCCATGCTGCTGGACGCCGCATCCGACATCCAGGTCGTCGGCCAGGCCGCCGACGGCATGGAGGTGGTGGAACTCGCCCGGCGCCTGCTGCCCGACGTGGTGCTGATGGACCTGCGCATGCCGCGCCAGAGCGGCGTGCTGGCCACGCGCGAGATCACGGCCGCGCTGCCGCGCACCCGCGTGATGGTGCTGACCACCTTCGACCGCGACGACCTGGTGTTCGACGCGGTGCGCGCCGGCGCGCAGGCCTACCTGCTCAAGGATGCGTCGGAGGAGGAGGTGCTGGACACGGTGCGCGCGGTGCACCGCGGCGAGTCGCGCATGACGCCGCAGATCGCGCGCAAGGTGATGGACCAGTTCCGGCTGCTGGCCAACCACGTGGCGCAGGACGTGGCGGTGGAAGACCCGCCGGCCTCCGCCGAGCCCGCATCGGCCGAGCCGCAGGAGGCGCCCGATCCGCTGACCGAGCGCGAGGCCGTGGTGCTCGACCTGATCGCCAAGGGGCAGAGCAATCGCCAGATCGCGGCGGTGCTGAACCTGGCCGAGGGCACGGTGAAGAACCACGCGAGCCGCATCATGCAAAAGCTTCACGCGAACACGCGCACCGAACTGGCGGTGCTCGTGCTCGCGCGAAGAAAACAGCCCTGAAGAAAAAAAGACGCCGGGTCGTGCCCGGCGTCGTTCATTCGCTCATTCGCTCGAGCGGGTCATTCGCTCAATCCGAAGCGTCCATGCTTGCCCGCGGGATTCGCGGACGAGGCTTCCACGTGCGCCTTGAGCATCGGCCGCAGCGCCACGATGGCCAGGAAGGCGGCGAACAGGTCCAGCGCCGCCACGGTGTAGAGCACGGTCGACCAGGTGCCGGTGGCTTCCATCATCAGGTTGCCGATGGGCACGAACAGCGCGCCGACGCCCTTGGCGCAGTACAGCACGCCGTAGATCTTGCCGATGTGCTTGGTGCCGAAGGCATCGCCGGCCAGCGCGGAGAACAGCGAATACACCTCGCCCCAGGCCAGGAACACGACACCCGACAGGATCAGGAAGGCCCACGGGTTGTGGCCGAAGTAGCCCAGCGCGATGATGCCGATGCCCTCGAGCGTGAAGGCGATCACCATGGTCTTCTCGCGGCCGATGTGATCGGAGATCCAGCCGAACAGCGGGCGCGAGATGCCGTTCATCACGCGGTCGAGCATCAGCGCCAGCGGCAGCGCGGCCATGACGAAGAAGTACAGGTCGACCTTGAACTCCTTCACGCCCAGGTCCTGCGCGATCACGCCCAGCTGCGCCACGGCCATCATGCCGCCGGTGACCACGCACGAGAACATCAGCAGCATCAGCCAGAACAGGCGGGTGTTCAGCGCTTCCTTCAGCGTGTAGTCGCGGCGGCTCTGCGTGAGCTTGGCCGAGGCGCGGATCTCGTGCGCCTTCGGGGCGCGCAGGAACCAGGCGGCCAGGAAGGCCAGCGAACCCTGCATCACGCCGAAGAAGAAGAAGGCTTCCTGGAAGCCGGACGATTCGATCATCGCGGCGATCGGCAGGATGGTCGCGGCCGAGCCGGCACCGTAGCCGCCGGCCGTCAGGCCCACGGCCAGGCCGCGGCGGTCGGGGAACCACTTGAGCGCGTTGTTGATGCAGGTGGCGTAGATCGATCCCACGCCGATGCCGCCGACGGCCGCGCCGATGTAGAAGCCCAGCAGCGTGGTCGCCTGCGAGTTGATGACCCAGGCCGCGCCGATGAACAGCGCGCCGAAGGCCACGATCAGCCGTGGCCCGAACTTGTCGATGAAGTAGCCCTCGATCGGCGCGAGCCAGGTCTGGACCAGCACGAAGATGGTGAAGGCGATCTGGATCGAGGCGCGCTCCCAGCCGAAGGACTTCTGGATTTCCGGCACGAACAGCGTCCACGCGTACTGGATGTTCGCGGTCGCGATCATGCAGACGATGCCGACGACCAGCTGCGTCCAGCGGCTGGCGTACCAGCGTACCGGGACGCCGGCGGAGGCGCCGACGGCCGGTGAGAGGGATGTGGGGGTGCTCATTGTCGAATGTCTCCTTGGCAGGTCACGCCGATCGCGTCGCGGCGCTGTCGAACTGGGTGGATGTGGCGCATCTCTCGACACGCTGCGCGATGGACGCAACTGTCGTCTCGAAAATAACTGCTCGCGCCTGCCGGAAGTCACGCCGCGACCCGAGGAAAACCCCGAGATCTCAGGGTAAGTGCCCATACCGAAAGTCATGGGCTGACGCGCCCCGGGTCCTTTGCGACAATGCGCCGCCCATGACCGCGCGCCCCCCTCCCGCCCCGCCGGCTTCGACCTCTCGATGAGCCTGCTGCAGCGCATCGACCCCCGGCGCAGCCTCGCCGCCGCGATCGGCTGGCTGATGATCGCGCTGGCCATCTGCCTGGCGCTGGCGGCCAACCTCTGGCTGCGCAGCTTCGTGCGCTCGACCCTGCTCGAGGTGCACTCGCAGCGGCTGGAGACGGCCGGCGAGCACGTCAGCGCCGAGCTCGACACCGCGATGCTGCTGCGCCTGCAGTCGGTGAGCGTGGTGGCCTCGATCCTGTCGCAGGACGTGCAGGGGGACGACGCCGCGTGGCGGCAGCGTTCGCTCGAGGCGGTGCACCGCGGCGTGCCGGACCTGATCTGGCTGGCGCTGACCGACGCGGACGGTTTCATCGTCGCGGCCACCGACCCGAAGGTGGTGGGCGAGAACGTCAACCAGCATGCGTGGATCTCGCAGGGGCTGGCCGATGCGTGGATCGAGGAGGGCCGCTCGCCGGGCGAGCATTTCCTCAAGCTCAGCGCGCCCGTGAGCAACGCCGACGGCGCCATCGTCGGCGTGGTCGCGGCGCAGCTCAGCTGGCAATGGGTGGACCACACGGTGTCCGGCATCAAGGCCTCGCCGGGCGAGTGGCTGCTGATCGACCGCGACGGCATGGTGCGCCACGGCCCGGCGGCCCTGCTCGGCACGCGCTGGCGCGAGAGGGGCGACCTGGCCGCGCCCTTCGATCCGACGGTCGCCGGGCTGGGCACCGATGGCGCCGACCTGCCGGCGCGCATCCGGGTGCGGCGGCTGGTCGACAACAAGCCCTTCCTGGTGGCGGCGCCGCGCACCGAGCGCGACGGCACCCTGCGGCGCCTGGGCTGGCGCGTGGTGGTGGTGGAGCCGGTGGCCTCGCTGGCCTCGTTCGCGACCGCCATCGAATGGCGCATCACGCTGGTGCTCAGCATGCTGGGCCTGTGCGCCGCGGTGGTCGGCGTGGCCATGACGCACCGCCTGACCCACCGCGTGAGCGTGATCGCGAGCTCGGCCGACGCGGTGCTCGCCGGCAGCGCCTCGCGCATCGAGGTGCCCGAGGGCGCCGACGAGGCCGCGCGCCTGGGCACGGCGCTCGACCGGCTGCTCGACACGCTGCAGCGCGAGCGCGACGAACTGCGCCTGCTCAATGCCGAGCTCGACGAGCGCGTGCGCCAGCGCACCGTCGAGATCAGCCGGCTGGCGCAGGAGTCGCGCGAATCGGCCGTGATGCGCGAGCGCCTGCGCATGGCGCGCGACCTGCACGACACGCTGGCGCATTCGATGATGGCCATGCTGACCGAGATCCGCGTGCTCAAGCACATCGCGACCACGCAGCCGCAGGAACTGCCCGACGAACTGATGCGCGCCGAGCAGGCCGCGCGCGAGGGCCTGGACGAGGCGCGCCGTGCCATTGACCAGCTGCGCAGCAACCCGGTGCGCGACATCGGGCTGGGCGCGGCGCTGGTCGAGCTGGCCCGGGGCATGAACGAGCGCACGGGCATCGTGCTCGACTGCGAGCTCGCGCCCGACCTGCCGGCGCTGGTCGCCGAGCCCGCCGAGACCGTGTACCGCATGTGCGAGGAACTGCTGCGCAACGTCGAGCGGCATGCGGGCGCGCGGCACCTGGGCCTGCGCCTGCAGCCTGCCGACCCGGGCGTGCTGCAGCTCGAGATCGTGGACGACGGCGTGGGCTTCGACAGCCAGGCCATCGCGCCCGGGCACTATGGGCTGGTGGGATTGCGCGAGCAGGCCGAGGCCATGGGCGTGCGGCTGGCCATCGACAGCCGGCCCGGCCAGGGCACGCGCGTGACCCTGCGCTGGGCCGCGCCCGGCTACGCGCCGATCGTCTGAGCGGGGGCCTCGGCCGGCGGTGTCGCCGGGCGCGCCTGCGCCATCTGCAGCGCCGCGATGTAGCCGAAGGTCATGGCCGGCCCGATGCTGCTGCCGCCGCCCGGATAGCGCCCGCGCATGATCGAGTTCATGTCGAGCCCGGCCGCGTAGAGCCCCTCGATCGGTGTGCCCTGGGGCGTCAGCACCCGTGCTTCGGCATCGGTCTCGAGGCCGCCCACCGTGCTGAGATCGCCCGGGTGCAGCGCGAGCGCGTAGTAGGGCCCGTCGCCGATCGGCGCCACGCCCGGATTGGGCGCATGCGCCTGGTCGCCGCGAAAGCGCGAGTGCGCATCGGCGCCCTTGCCGAACTCGGGGTCCTCGCCGCGCGCCGCGCCTTCGTTGAAGCGCCGCACCGTGGCCTCGAGTTCGTGCGGATCGATGTGGAGGCGCCCGGCCAGCTGCGCCAGGGTCGGCGCCTCGATCAGGTAGCCCGCCTCGATCAGCGAGCGCGCGCTGAAGGGCGCGGGCCGCGCGAGGCCGAGGCCGTAACGGCGCAGGAAGTCGCGATTGGCGATCAGGTGCGCGGTGGTGATGCCCCGCCGGTGCATCGTGCCCACGAAGGTCTGGTACGACCCGCCCTCGTTGACGAAGCGCCGCCCGTCGGGCCCCACGGCGATGCAGCCGGGCATGGCACGGTCGATGAAGATGTGCGGATACCTGACGATGCCGCCGTCGGGCTTGCGCAGCACCGACACCGGCGTCCAGATGCAGTCGCCCGCATGGGCCGGGTCGTGCAGGCCGCCGACCGCCACGCCGAGGCGCACGCCGTCGCCGACGTTGCCCTCGGGCTGCAGCGAATGGTGGTGCTCGGCGAAAGGAATGTGCTTGCGGCGCATCGCCTCGCTCGCGCCATAGCCGCCGGTGGCCAGCAGCACGCCGCGCCGCGCGACCACCTGCAGGCGGCGGCCCTCGTGCTCGATCTCCACGCCGGTCACGCGGCCGTCCTGCATCGTGAGCTCGAGCGCGGGCGTGTTCTTCCACAGGGTCACGCCGGCCTGGATCGCCGAATGGAACAGCCGCGCGGCCAGCGCGTTGCCGTTGACGATGCGCGTGCCGCGCCCGTAGCGCAGCCGGTCGGCGACGAAGCGCCGCATCACGCGCGCGGTGTGGCGAAACCCGGCCCAGGTCTTGAGCGCATGGCGCATCGGGTGGATGTCGGCGCCCTCGATCTGCATGCTGCCGAACAGCATCAGTTGCGGCAGCGGCATGCGCAGGTCGGCCAGGCGGTGGCCGAGCAGCCGGCCGTCGAAGGCCTGGGTCAGCAGCGAGCGGCTGCGCGCCGCGCCCGGCAGGTCCGATTCGTAGTCGGGCAGCGGAAAAGGCTTGAAGCGCACCTCGGAGTGCCGCTCCATGAAGGCCAGCATCTCGGGCGCATGGTCGAGGTAGCTGGCGACGAGGTCGTCGCGGTAGGCCTCGCCGAGCACGGCGCGCAGGTAGGTCTCGGCGGCCGCGCGCGAATCGTCGAGGCCGATCTGCTTCATCACGTGGTTGCACGGGATCCAGGGCGCGCCGCCCGAGTAGGCGGTGGTGCCGCCGAACAGCGCGGTCTTCTCGACCACCAGCACCTCCAGGCCCAGTTGGCGCGCGGTGATGGCGGCGGTGAGTCCGGCCGCGCCGCTGCCGATGATGACCACGTCGGTTTCGATCATGGGGAACCTCTGGGAAATGATGGGATGGAAGGGGGTCAGTCGATGGCGAGCACGACGTTGCCGAGGATCTCGCCGCGCTCCACCAGTTCGTGCGCGCGCACGATCTCCTCGAGCGGCAGCAACTGGCCGATGGTGTGCAACAGCAGCTCGTCCTCGAGCAGCGGCAGCAGTTCGCGCAGGCAGGCCTCGCGCTCGCTGGGTGCGATCTCGTAGATGGTGAAGAAGCGCAGTTCGGCGCTCTTCTGCATCAGCACCACGGCCGGCAGCACGGCATCGAGGCCGGTCGTGCCGTAGACCACGACGCGCGCGCCGGGCTTCAGCAGCTTCGGGTAGTGCGCCGCGTTGTTCGCGAGATCGACCTCGATCACGCGGTCCACGCCCGCGCCGTCCGTGAGGGCCTGCACGCCGTCGCCGAGGTCCTGCTCGCGGTAGTCGACGACATGGTCGGCGCCGGCCGCGATGGCATGCGCGGCCTTGCGCGCCGAGCTCACGCTGGCGATGACCTCGGCGCCGCGCAGCTTCGCGAACTGGATCGCGTAGTGGCCCACCGATCCCGCGCCGCCCGCCACCAGCACGCGCTGGCCCGGGCCGCAGTCGGCCAGGCGCACGGCGTGCAGCGCGGTGAAGGCCGGAATGCCCAGGCAGGCGCCCTCGGCGAAGCCCAGCGCGGCCGGCAGCGGCACGGCCTGCGCCGACGGCAGCGCGACGTAGTCGGCCGCGGTGCCGAAGGCGCGC